>QGUH01000135.1 GCA_003242355.1 Pseudomonadota bacterium | reverse complement strand
AGAGTCTCGTCGGCGTGCTGGCCGCCCTCATCGGTGCGCGGCAGCTGCCGGTGCGCATCGAGCTTCGTCCCGCCCTCGGCAGCGTGGCCGCCGCGGGCGACGGCGTCGTGTTCGTGCGTCCCGGGCCACTGCTCGGTGTGCGGCAGGCTCGACGCATTGCGCTTCACGAGCTCGAGGCGCACGTGCTCCCGCGGCTCGCGGCGCGCACCGAACCGTGTCGGCTCTTTCTGTGCGGTGCGGCGGAGTCGGCGGAAGAAGAGGAGGGGCGTGCGCTGCTCGTCGAGGAGCGCGCGGGGTTGCTCGAGGCGGCGCGCCGACGCGAGCTCGGCCTGCGCCACTTCGGCGCGCGCGCCGTCTGCGCGGGAGCCGATCTCGAGGAGACCGTTCGCGAGCTCGGGGCTCGGGGCGCCGCGCCCGACGAGGCGCTCGAGATTGCCGTGCGCGTCACACGGGGAGGGGGCCTCGCGCGCGAGATCGTCTATCTGCCGGCGTATCTCCGCCTGCGTGCGGCGTTCACCCGGAATCCGGCGCTCGAAGCCTTCTTCGTGCGCGGGCGCATCTCGCTCGCCGCGCTTTCCGCGTTGCCGAGCGCCGTGCTCACCCGTGGTCAGGCGACGTCCACGACGACTGGGGCGTGATCGGACGGCTTTTCGAGCCTCCGCGGACCGACGTCGATGAACGCCCCGGTGCAGCGTGAAAGCAGCGGCCGCGTCACGAACGCGTAGTCGATGCGCAGCCCCTGGTTTTTGGCGAAGGCGAGCGCCCGGTAATCCCACCAAGAAAACGCGCCGGCTTCGGGATGGAAGTGGCGGAAGACGTCCACGAGGCCGAAGTCGAGCACACCCCGGAGGGCCCGGTGCTCGTCGGGGTGGAAGTGGAGCTGCCCCCGGTACGCTTCGGGGTCGTAGACGTCGCGCTCGTCCGCCGCGACGTTGAAGTCACCGCACACGACGAGCTCGCGGTCCGGGCTCTCTCGCTCGTCCAAGGTGCGGCGCAGCCGCTCCAGGAACGCGAGCTTTTCGACGAACGACGGGCTGCCGACGGACTTGCCGTTCGGCACGTAGACGCTGAACACGCGCAAGCCGTCCACGGTTGCCGCGATGCAACGGCGATCCGCGTTGGGCGGATCGCCCACGAGGCCGACGCAAACGTCCTGGATTTTGCCTCGCGCGGCGATGGCGACGCCGTTGTAGGCGGGTTGGCCGGCCATGGCCACCGCATAGCCCAGCCGCAGAAACTCGTCGGTTGGGAAATCGTCGTCCTCGACCTTCGTTTCCTGGAGGCAGAGGATGTCCGGCTGAGCGCCGCGGACCCAGTCGAGCACCGCCTGCTCGCGCGCCCGGATCGAATTCACGTTGAAGCTCGCGATGCGCACCGCGAGGGGGTAACCCTCGCGCCGGCTTCGGGCAAGGCCTTGTGGCACGGCGCGCATTCCGATACGAAACCGACTCATGCGCTTTTGGCGCACTGCTTTCTTGCCGACGGTGCTGGTGCTCGCCACCGCTAGCGTGAGTGTCGACGCACGCGGACAGGAACCGGCGGCAGCCCCCGAGGCCCCGACCGCCGCCCCGCCGCCCGAAGGAGCGAAGCCACGCATCGAGCCGCCGGAGCTCGTGCACTTCGAGCAGGCTCCCTATCCCGAGCAGGCGGCTCGAGACGGGATCCAGGGCGACGTGGTGCTCAAGCTCACCATCGATGCCGAGGGCAACGTCACGGCGTCGGAGGTGGTCGAAGCCGCGGGCCACGGCTTCGACGAGGCCGCGCAACGGGCCTCCTTGAAGTTCAAGTGGAAGCCGGCGATGCGCGAGGGAAAACCCATCCCGGCGCAGATCCTCTATCGCTACTCGTTCACGCTGACACCGGTCGAGCCCGAAGCTCCGGAGCAGGTGGAAGCACCGAAAACCGGGCAGCTCGAAGGCACGCTCCGTATCGAGGGGACCGAGGCGCCGCTCGCCGGCACGGAGGTCGTGGTGGTTGCTCCGGACGGGAGCGAGCAGCGCTTGACGACCGACGCCGAAGGGCGCTTCCGCATCGAGAACGCGCCGCCTGGGCGCTACCGCGTTCGGATCGCGCCGGTCGGGTTCGTGGAGATCACGAGCGACGAAGAGGTTCTGGTCGGCGAGGTCACCGACGTCGCGTATCGCCTGAGTCCCGAAGTCACGGGCATCGTGATCGTCGTCCAAGGAGAGCGTCCCCCGCGCGAGGTGACTCGCAGGACGATCGAGCGTCGCGAGATCGATCGCATCCCCGGCACCAGTGGTGATGCACTGCGCTCGATCGAGAGCTTGCCCGGTGTCGCCCGCCCGCCGCCATTCTCGGGGTTGCTCGTCGTGCGCGGGTCGGCGCCGGAAGACACGAACGCGTTCTTCGACGGCTCGCTGGCGCCCATCGTCTACCACTTCGGTGGGCTCTCGAGCGTGGTGCCGACGGAGCTGCTCGATCGCATCGATTTCTACCCGGGCAACTTCAGCGCTCGGTACGGGCGCGCGATGGGCGGCATCGTGGACGTGGGCTTGCGCTCACCCGACACGAGCTGCTTCGAGCCGTACGGAAAGCCGAGCGACCGTACCGGCTGCTATCACGGTCTGCTCCAGTTCGATCTCATCGACGGACGCGTGATGCTCCAGGGCCCCGTTCCCGGAGCGCCCGACTGGAGCTTCGCGCTCGCGGGGCGCCGCAGCTGGTTGGACGCCTGGCTCAAGCCGGTGCTCCGGGAGTCGGGAGCCGGGGTGACCACCGCGCCCGTCTATTACGACTATCAGGCAATCCTCGAACGAAGGCGCGGCGACTCGCGCTTGAGCTTGCGGGCGTTCGGCTCGGACGATCGCCTCGACATTCTGGTCACGGACCCGGCGTCGCAGGACCCGGCTTTCGGCGGTGGCATCCGGTTCGGAATCGCGTTCGTTCGCCTGCAAGCGCTCTACGAAGATCGTCTCGCGCCCGGCGTGAACGTGGAGTCGATGCTCTCGATCGGGAAGGACGCGGTGCGCTTCTCGCTCGGGAACCTGCTCGTCGACGTCGTGGGCTATCCCATTCACTGGCGGCACGAGTTCGGGTTCACGCTGTCCCGACGAGCGAAGATCAACGTCGGGCTCGACTTCCTCGTGGAGCCATCCGACGTCGTGGTGCGGGCGCCCCCGCCCCCGCGCCCGGGCGAGCCCAGTCCAGGGCCGTTCGTTTCGCAGCAGGTTCGGGAGCAGTCGTCCGAGATGACCTTGTTCCGACCCGCCTGGTATACCGAGCTCGAGCTCCAGCCCACCGAGCGGCTGCGCGTGGTGCCGGGGCTCCGCCTCGATTACGCGCGCGACAGCGGCCACGCCGATCTGAGTCCGCGCCTCAACGCTCGCTACGATCTCGTTCGCGGCGCGAGCTCGGAAGAAGCGGCCGAAGGAGACGCCGAGCGGCGGCGCACCACGCTCAAGGGCGGTGTCGGTGTCTTCCACCAACCACCGGACCCGCAAGAGACGGATGTCGTCTTCGGAACCCCGAACCTCCTCTCCGAGCGCGCCCTCCACTACTCGCTCGGCGTCGAGCAGGAGCTGACGAAACAGATCGAGCTCAGCGTGGAGGGATTCTACAAGGACCTGACCCGCCTCGTCGGGCGAGCGCCAGTCGGCTCCGGTTACGCCTACGGCAACCCAGGCACCGGATCCGTGATCGGGCTCGAGTCGCTGCTCAAGTACAAGCCCGACCGCCACTTCTTCGGCTGGGTCGCCTACACGCTCTCGCGCAGCGTGCGCAAAGACGGGCCCGACGAGGAGGAACGGCTCTTCGGGTTCGACCAGACGCACAACCTCACCCTGCTCGGGAGTTACCGCCTCGGGCGCGGCTGGGAGTTCGGCGCGCGCTTCCGGTTGGTCTCCGGCAACCTGGAGACACCGGTGGTCTCACCGCCGGCGATCACGGCGCTGTACGCTGCGGATGCGGGCGCGTACGTGCCGATCCAGGGCGCTCCGGCGAGCCGGCGCATGCCGCTCTTTCATCAGCTCGACATCCGCATCGACAAGCGCTGGCAGTTCCGCTCGTTCCGGTTCTCGACGTACCTCGACGTGCAGAACGTCTACAATAACGCGGCGGTCGAGGGCCTCGTGTACAACTACAACTTCAGCAAAGAGCAGTTCCAGACCGGAGTTCCCATCGTTCCGAGCCTGGGCGTGCGAGGCGAGTTCTGATGGCGGTGCGGCACTCGGCTCCGATTGCGCAACGGCGTTCGCGAAGCGGGCTCGCGTTCGCCCTTTCGATCGCGCTCGGGCTCTCCTCGCTCGCGTGTGGGGAAGGGTTCGATCCGGCGAACGAGATCCGCTCGCTGCGCGTGCTCGGCGTGCACAAGGACAAGTCGTACGTCGCGCCCGGCGAGTCCGTCACGATGCAGCTCGTCTACCACGACGGCTCACCGGAAGCGCCGCGGGACCTGAGCGTCCTCTGGATGACGTGCGTGAACCCGCCGGGCGACCTCTACTGGGGGTGCTTCGAGCAGTTCGCCGCGGATGCTCACCAGGGCAAGCTTCCGACGATCGCCGTCGGCAATACGCTGACCTTCGATATCCCGGAGGACATCGTGACGAGCCGTCCTCCGCCGCCACCGGGCAATCCGCAATACGGCACCGGATTCGCGTTCTTCGCGGTGTGTGCGGGCGAGCTCGGGTTCGAGGTAGTGAACGAGCGCTCGCTGCCGATCGCTTGCCGTGGTCCGGACGGCGAGCTGCGCGGCCCCGAGGATTTCGTGGCGGGGTACGCCATGGTCTACAGCTTCGCCGAGGGCTTTCGGAACGAAAACCCGATCGTTACGGGCTTCCGCATCGGCGGCGTCGAGGTCGAGCCAGACTGCATCGACGCCGAGTGTGCCGACGTCGAGTCCGAGCCTCCCGATTGCGACGCTGACGCGAGCGACGCGCGCTGCGTGCCCGTCTGCGTCGGCGACTGCCCCGAGATCGAAGTGCGCCCCGTGGTCGATCGCGCGAGCGCCGAGCGCGACGAGGTTTCGGCGCACTACTTCGGGCGCGACGTTTGGGAGCAGATGTGGATCAACTACTACGTCGAGGGCGGGACGTTGACCAAGTCCGAACGGCTCCTGAGCGATCCGCAGACGGGCTGGTACGACGACTACGGGGCGAAGTTCACGCCACCCAGCGAGGCCGGACCCGTGCGCATCTGGGCGGTCGTCCACGACAATCGGGGGGGCGCGAGCTTCGTGCGCGTGACGGTCGCAGCCCGTTAGAACACGAATCCGCAAGCGGTCTAGCGCGACGATTCAGGCTCAGAGCCGATCGGGCGTCGTGCGCCGTGCCATCACGATCTTGTTCCCGTAAGCGGGCGGGGGCGCGATGATGCGCGCCGGGGGCTCGGGCTTTTCCGGCCGCCGCGTTTGCTGTTGCATGGGCGGCGGCTTCGCTTCCGGCAGCGGTTGCCGTGCACCCCCGGACCCGCCAAGAAGCGCGAAGCCGAGGAGAATGATATTGAGGCGCACGATAACAGAGTAGCACGCGCCTTTGGCTCCTCAACGCGAGCACGCCCGAACCAGTGTCGTCGTTTTCGTCGTGGCGACGAGGTCGAACGCGGTGTCGTGACGAGGCCGAATGCGTCGTTGCGATGAGACCGAACGTCGTCGTGACGAGACCGAACGCGGAAGTTGCGGCGAGACCAAAATGGGCAATCGGTGATGGGCGCTTCTTCGTCGCGCTGGTGCGCGGCGCGCGCTGCGGATGGGATGAGCACTCCTTCGTCGCCTGGGTGCGCGGCGCGGATGAGTGCTCCTTCGTCGCCTGGGTGCGCGGCGCGCGGTGCGGATGGGACGAGGGCTCCTTCGTCACATGGGTGCGCTGCGGAGGGGGTGAGTGCCTCTTCGTCGCCTGGGTGCGTCGCACGCGCCGCGCGTCGGGCTCCGCGTGCACGGACCCGTGGGAGTCGTCGCTCCGTGAACTAGGCAACGCCTCACGACGCACGGCGCCTCGCAGCAATGGGGGGCCGAGTGCGGACCTCGGGAGCGCGGAGCGCTGCGCCGTGCGGAAAGAGTCACACCTTGGGGTTGTCTGCGGGCGGGGGGCGCCTGCGGGCGTCGTTCGTGGCGGCGAAGGGTGTCGGCCGAGGACGCCGACGCCCTTTGCCGCGAGACGCGGCCAAGGCGGCTCGTGCTGCTTTGCGGCAGGTTGCCCGTGCTGCCCGGTTCGTTCGAGCGCGTGATCGCGTGGCTTCGCCGTGAGCTCGTTGGGGGCTTCCGGGGCCTGCGCCAGAGGTGGGTGTGAGCCGAGGTGCGATGGACGCGCCCCCCGCCGATTCGTGAGCGTGTGGCCGCTCACCCACGACGCGGGGAAACGACGCGTTGCGGTGTCAAGCGCGGCTGGCCGGTCGAATCCGAAAGGGTGAGCCGTTTCACTGCGGATTGCAGTGTGTCGGAATATGGGTGACGCTACCCCTCGGAACCTCTCGAGCCCACGGCGTTTCTGGATGCCCGAGTCTCCCCGTAACGCACCGCCCATCGGACATGGAACCGTCGTCAACGATCGGTACGAGATTCGTCAGAGTCTCGGAAAGGGGGGCATGGGCGAGGTCTTCCTGGCGTACGACCGCAGCACGCAACAGCCCGTTGCGCTGAAGGTCGTTCGCGAGGAATCGCGAATGCCCGGCGACGACGAAGCGCTCCGTCAGGAGCTGTTGCTCGCGCGCTCGGTGAGTCACCCGAACGTCTGCCGCGTTCACGATCTCGCGCCGAGCCCGTGGGGCCCGATTCTCGTGATGGAGTACATCGCGGGGCAAACGCTTCATACGCACATTCGCCGGCGCAAAGCTCAAGGCGGTTACACCGCCGACGAGTTCCGCAAGATCGCGAGCGAGTCCGGCGCGGGGCTCGCCGCCATTCACGCGCAAGGGCTCGTGCATGGCGACCTGAAACCCGGAAACGTGATGGTGACCAACGACCGCGCCATCATTCTGGATTTCGGGTTCGCGCAGGAGCGTGCGCGGCTCAGCGCCCGTCGCCCCGGAGCGCCGCCGGATGGCGGAACACCGAATTACATGGCCCCGGAACGCCTGCGTTCGGGCGGAGCGAGCCCCGAGGACGACATCTACGCGCTCGGGCTCACGCTCTGGGAGATGTGGACGTGCCGCGTCCCGGAGCCCGGCTATCGGCCGCGGGCGAAGCCGATGCGCGCGCAGATCATGTTCGACGTGCCGGCGGGGCTCTCGGTGGACGAGGTCAAGCAGGTGTTTCGCTGCTTGAGCGAGGATCCGGCGCTCCGACCCCAGGCGCGCCATCTGCGCTTCTTCAACCCGACCTCGCTCACGACCAGCCAGATTCAGATCCAAAGGGAGCGCATGTCTCCCGGTGCGCCGCTCGGTCGAGCGACGAGCGAGGCGTTCGTTCCGGGATCGCAGGCGTTGCTCGTGACGTACGCCACGAACGCTCCGGAAGCCGCGGGGCTCCTGTTCCCGCTGACGAAGCCGGTGATGCGCATCGGGCGTCGTTCCGATCAGGACATCGTGATGCCCGAAGCGACGGTGAGCGGCGCCCACGCGGTGCTCCGCTGGCACGCCGGCTCCTGGACGGTCGAAGACGTCGACAGCACGAACGGCACCTACGCGGACCACAGCTACGAGCGCAAGAAGACCATCGCTCTGCTCCACGGCGGCGAGGTGCAGCTCGGAGAATCGCGGGTCAAGCTGGTGAGCTTCACCGAGGGCTCGCCCGCGCACGAGCGCGCCAAGGCGTACCTCGCGCGCCGCGACGGGCTCACGGGGCTTCTGCGGCGCGAGCAATTCTTGCGGGCGCTGGAAGAGGAGCTCGCCTACGCGGAATGGTCGAACAATCACCTCACGGTCGCGCGGTATCACGTACTTCGAGGCCAACGAACGGAATCCCAACACGTAATCCGGCTTTTG
>QGUH01000134.1 GCA_003242355.1 Pseudomonadota bacterium | reverse complement strand
CGGGCGGTAAGATTTGTTTAAAGGAACCGCCTTAAAAATTTTTTCTCCGAGGGCGGGGCCCGCGGGCTCCCGGCCGTGAAAATCGGGCCCGATGGGGAAGGCTTCGGCGATGCCGTTGGGCGCGGCTTGCTCGGCGTAGCTGAACGAGAGCCCGAGCTGCGAGCCGTCGCCCAGCAGGCGCTGGAACAGGGGAAGATCCTCCGGCGTCGAGATCACCAAAATCTCCCGGATCTCCGCCAGCATCAGCACGCTGAGCGGGTAATAGATCATCGGCTTGTTGTAGACCGGGAGGAGTTGCTTCGAGATCGCGCGCGTCAAAGGGTAGAGCCGCGTGCCGCTACCGCCGGCCAGGATGATGCCTTTCACGATGATTCTCCGACTCTTCCAGTGTGTTCCACACTTCGGGAGGCCTGGAAAGGGGTTCCATCAGTTCCGGAAACATCCGTGCGGTAGTCGAGGCGCTTGGCGCGTGCGGAGACGCGACGTGCTCGAAAACGCCTGCGTGCGCCGGCAGCGGTTCACTCCCCGTGCGCCTCGCTCGCGATGTGCTCGCGCGGCACGCCGAGCGCAACGAGCAGCTCTACCGAATCTTTGACCATGGGCAGCGTCCCGCAGACGTACGCGCGCGGAGCCACGAGGGGTCGAACGAGCGCGGGCAGGTGATCGTGCACGCGACCGCGCCGACCTTCCCAGCTCGGGCCTGGTCGCGACAACGTTGGCTCGAAATGGAACGCGGGAGACCGTGCGGCCAAGCGCTCGAACTCGGCGCGGAAGAGCACGTCCGCCTCGGTGCGTGCGCCGAAGAGCAGGACGCGCGGGATTTGCGCCGCCACGCGCGTTCCGGCCTGAATCATGGCCCGCAGCGGGGCGACTCCCGTTCCCATGGCCACGAAGAGCTCCGAGGGGGCGCTGGGCTTCCACGAAAAGCCCCCCTGGGGCGGAGACGTGAGCACGGAGCTGCCCGGCGAGAGCTCGGCGAAGGGAAAACCGCTCCCTGCGCGGGAAACCGCGAGCTCGAACTCGCCGGGGCGCGCGTCGTCCGGTGCCGACGCGATGGAGTACGGCTGCGCGAGGTGGACCGACCCCGGGGGCGCGATACGCACGTATTGCCCGGGATTCCACGCAAAATCCGTTTCGGGCTCGACGCGGAAGGCGAGCAAGACGACCCCGGGTGAGATCTCGGTTCGCCTCACGAGCGAGGCTCGGAGCCACGGCTCGACATCCCCGGAGCTCATCGCGCTCGGACCTTGCCTCGGGCTGCGGCCCGCGTCGAGCACCTGGGAAGGTTCCGCGTGGGGCACCGGGTCGTCCGGCAAGCCGGTCGGCTCCGACACGGAATGGAATGTGCTTACACCCACGGAGCGGACCGACGACTCGGTCCTTCGTTTCCCCGTTTCGACAGGAGACGCGCCGTGAGGTTTTCGCCAACCCGACCGGGTGATGTTGCAGGGCTTCGCTCATCCGTGCGAACCCCATCGCCTTTTGCGGGAGAGGCACGCGCCGCCGTCCCCTGGAATCGAATAAAGCCCCGCCCTTCGCGAAAAACGAAGGCTTTGCGTGTGCCCGGACACACGAGCACGGCAGGGGGTCGGCGCCCCCGTCTCAAACCGGACCCCTAACCGATGAAGGGCCGACCCAAACACTTGACCATGCCTCAAGGACTAAACGCGTACACTTCACTATTTACTTTCTTGCCCCTCAGGGGCTAGTGGAGGGTTGGGTTTGACTTGCCTGAGCCCGCTCTCCGAACCCCGAGGCTCGCTCCAGAGTTTTAGAGGTACGAACCGCGATGTCCGTGCACGATGGCTCAAGACCCGGGCTGCTCAGAACGCACCAATCGGCTCTGTCGATCCTCCAGCGCGCCTGTGACGCGATTCTGATCGTCGTCGGCGAGTACATTGCGTGCCGGCTCTATCCGGAGGCCTGGGACACGGAAAAGACCCTGGCCGCCACCCTGGCGGTAATCGCCTTCTACCTCATCGGGGAGATGAATGGGCTCTATCGTTCCTGGCGCGGGCAACCGTTCCGGAACGAGGCCTTCCAGGTGCTCTCCACCTGGTTCGTCACGATCCCCGTGCTGCTCTGCCTGGCGTTCATGGCAAAGGTGTCGGCAGAGTACTCGCGCATCATCACGCTGACCTGGTTCTTGGTCGCGCCCGCGCTGATGTTGCTCTGGCGTCTGAGCTTCCGCGCCGTTTTGGCGGAGCTCCGCCTGCGGGGGCGGAACACGCGGACCGTCGCCATCGCCGGCGCGACGCCGATGGCCGAATCGATCGCCGAGCGCATCGAGCGCGATCCCGCGCTCGGCATGCGGGTCGTCGGGTTCTACGACGACCGCATTCCGTCACGCCGACACAAGATCCCGCCGCAATACGGCACGGTCGTCGGCAACACCGACAAGCTCGTGGAAGACGCGCGCCAAGGGCTCATCGACATCGTGTACATCGCGCTCCCGCTCAAGGCGGAGCCGCGGATCAACTCGATCGTGCGCCGTTTGGCGGACACCACCGCGACGGTGAACGTCGTCGCCGACTTCATGGCGTTCGACCCCTTGCATTCGCGCTGGGGCTCGGTGGGCGACATCCCGGTCGTGAGCATTTTCGACACTCCGTTCTCCGGAGTGGGCGGCTGGCTCAAGCGCCTCGAGGACATCGTCCTCAGCACGCTGATTCTGATCATCATCTCCGTGCCGATGCTCGTCATCTCGGTGTTGGTGAAGCTGAGCTCGCCCGGCCCGGTCCTGTTCGTGCAGCGCCGCTATGGGTTGAACGGCAAGCCCATCAACGTGCTCAAGTTCCGCACGATGACCGTGTGTGAGGACGGGGACGACGTTCAGCAGGCTACCCGCAACGATCCGCGGCTCACCTATCTCGGCAAGTTCCCGCTCGGGGCGTTTCTGCGCCGGACCTCCCTCGACGAACTCCCGCAGTTCTTGAACGTTCTGCGTGGCGACATGTCGATCGTGGGGCCGCGCCCGCATCCCATCAAACACAACGAGCTCTACCGCGCCAAGATTCACGGTTACATGCTGCGGCACAAGGTGAAGCCCGGCATCACGGGCTGGGCTCAGGTGAACGGGTGGCGGGGTGAAACCGATACCGACGAGAAGATGGAAAAGCGTATCGAGCACGACCTCGCCTACATCCGCAACTGGCGGCTGCTCTGGGACCTCGAGATCATCTTCCTCACGATTTTCGGGCGAAAAACCAGCCAGAACGCTTACTGAAGCGCCCGTTCCGCCCCGAGGCGGACCCAAGTCCCAAACCCTCCTCCCGTAACCAGGCTTTGACAGCAGAGTCCGGGAGGATAAAGGTTCGTTCTATTCCCAGGAGGCGGCTCGAGTGCAGTCCGGAAAAGCAAGCGGTTCCGACCGAGCTCCGGCACTGAGCGGCCAGGTATCCCGCATCTCCATCCCCGACCTTCTGACCACGCTCGAAGCGCGCGGCCGTCCGGCGGTCGTGCGTTTCCAGACCCCATCGGGGGCAGCGTCCGTATGGTTCGGTGAGGGACATCTCTTGGATGCGGAAATGGGCGTGCTCGGTGGCGAGGCGGCGCTGTTTCGCATCCTCGCATTCGGCCAGGGCACCTTCGAGGTTTCCTACGAAACGGTGCGCCGTTCGCGGGTCATTCGCGACACGATGGCGACGCTCGTGTCGAAGCGCGCTCAACGTGCTGCGCGCTGGGAAGATCTCGTCTTCGGCGGACCCGGGCTCGACGAGGTTCCCGTACTCCGCGAGCGGAGGGACCTCGACGCCGATCCAGCGCTCGCGGCGGACGACAAGAAGCTGCTCCAGCTGATGGATGGCCAGCGGACGCTGTTCGAGGTCATCGACGAGAGCCGCCTCGACCCGGTGCAGGCGCTCGAGATTCTCACGCGCCTCCGGCGTGACAACTACTACACGACGGAGCGCTCGAGCCTGCCGCCGCGTCCCGATCCCGCCCAATCGGAGCTCGCGGAACCTGCCGCTCCCGTGCTGGACGAGGCACGCAGAACCAAGTCTCTCGGCACGTTGATCGAGCCGGTTCCGCCGCGCGACGGCATGACCACGAGCCCACCACCGAGCGGAAAATCGCCGCGCTCGGCGAGCGTTCCGCCGCCCGGCTCGCTGCTCGGACCGTATCGCGTGCTCTTTCGCCTCTCGCAAGGCGCGCGCAGCGCCGTCTACGTGTGCCGCGAGGCGGAGCAGGGCAGCATCCGCGAGCTTTCGGCGCTCAAGGTTTTCGCGCGACGCTTCGACGAAGCGACGCTCTCGAAATTCGTCGATGCCGCCCACGAAACGGCCGGGCTCTTTCACGCCAACGTCGTGCGATTCCTCGGAAGCGGTGCTTTCGAGGATCGACCCGTGATTGCGACGGAGTACATCGACGGGTGCAGTTTCGCCGCGCTCTTGCGGCGCCATCCCCGGGAGCGCCCTCCCGGGTGGATCGTGGCGATCCTGTTCGACGTGCTGCGCGCGCTCGCAGCAGCACACGAGTGGAAAGAGCGCACGCTCGTTCACGGCGATCTCTGCCCGCGGGACCTGTTGCTCGGCGTGGATGGCGTGTGCCGCGTCAACGACTTCGTCGCGGCCCACGCCGAGCGAGTGGTGGGTGTCTCCGAGCTGCCGGCGGATCCCGGCAAGCTCGCGTATCTGTCCCCGGAACGCTTGCGCGGGGAGCCCGTGGATCCTCGTTCCGACGTGTTCTCCGCCGGGGCCATGCTCTACGAGGCGCTGACGGGCGTCGAGCTTTTCGCCGGAAAGACGCTCGAGGAAGTGCGCGAGCGGGTGACGCGAGGGCCCGTGGCGCCTCCCAGCACCGTCGGCCTCACTCCGCCCGCAGTGTTCGATGCGGTGTGCTTGCAGGCGCTCGAGCGGGATCCCGACAAGCGCTTCCAATCGGCGCGGGAGATGCTCGAGGCGCTCGAGGAAGCGGCGCTTCAATACGATACGCTCGCGAGCTCCTCGGAAATCGGGAGTTGGGTGCTCCGCACTTTCGGGCAGGAGCTCGAGCTGCGACGGCTCAGCGTGCTCGATGCTTCGCGCCGCTCGCGCGGCAGTCAGCGGCCGTCGAGGCCGCCGAGCGCGCCGCCGCCTGCAAGGCCGAGCCTCCCATCGATTTCGCAGACCGAGCTCTCACCGGCCGATCCGGCTCCCGCGGTGGCGCCGGAGGAGTCGGTGGCGATTCCCGTGCGCCCTCCGGGCCGTGCGCTGCAGGGCGTGGTCGCGGGCGCGGCCGTCGTGGCGACGCTCGTCGTGGGAACGTTCTGGGTACGCCGCGAGCTGCTTCCCGAGCCCGCCCCTGCACGCCTCGCTCCGGCGGCGGACGTCACTTCGGCGGCAATGGCGCCGGCCGAGCTGATTCCACCGCCGCCGTCCACCGTCGCGCCGGAGTCTGCTCCGGCGGCGCCCGGCGCTGCGCCGGCCGGCGCGGTTCCGCAGGTGATCCCGGGTGGCGCCCCCAAAGCGGAGTCGAGCCCGAGCGATCCGCCGAAGGTGCCTGCGCGCACGGTTCCCGTCAGGCGTTTGCGCGCGCTTCCCCCGAGGCCGATCACTCCGCCTCCCGGAGCGGCGTCTCCCGCCGCGCCGCCTTCCGCCCCGGAGCCGCAACCGCCGTTGGGGGCCGCTGCCCCGACCGGGGAGACGGCGACGGTGGAGTCGCCGTCGCCCGGCGAACCCTCGAACGAGTCCACACCGAGCGAGCCCGCGCCGCCGATCGAGCCGCCGCCCGACGTTCCGGAAAGCCCGAGCGCACCCGACGACGGTCTCAATCGTTACGGCATCTGAGCCCGGGTTCCGGCGGGCGGAGCCCAGGGGTTTTCCGTCGTCTCGAGCCTCGTCCCGTGTGCGGCGCTCGCGGCGCGTGCCGATGCGAATCGTCTGGAAAAAATCCGCCTTTGGTCTCGGTGCCGAAACCCAAGTGGACCTCGGAAAAGTGCGAACGAGACCGAGAACGCGATCGGCGTTCTCGGCGGTCATGCGTCGCGGAGCGGTTGACAAATGACCCATTTCCCCTGTCGGTGCGTGACGGCTACGCACGGTTGCGTCGCTCTGCGCCGGGGCGTTGACACCGAGAGCGCAGCGGCTACGTTCAATCAGCGCTCCTGTCGGTCCATGTCGTTCGCGCTCTCTCCTTGCCGCCTGCGCTGCTCCAACGTGTTCTTCGTGCCCGCAGCCGGCGTGCTCGCCCCGCTGCGACCGGGCGTGCGTCGGAGGTGATGCGTGACCGAATCCCGAATCGACGAAAGCGATCCCGGTGAGATACCCGTCACCCGCGTGCTCGAGGACCTCGAGCAGCGGCAAGTCACGGGCATTGCGCGTTTCGACTCGGAAGCAGGTTTCGCGGAAGTCGAGCTGTCGAACGGGCTGATCGTCGATGCGCGCATGGAAGAGCTTTCGGGCCGTGGCGCGCTTTTCCGATTGCTCGGTATCACCGGCGCGCGTTTCGAGATCTCCCTCGAGCCGATCGCCGAGCGCCCCCCGCTCACGCCGAGCGTTTCGCAGGCGCTCGAGGAGCTCGCGCGCTGGCACGAGCTTTCCGAGCGAGCGCCGGCGTTGTCGTCCGTGGCAGCGCTGTCGGCGGACGGTCGCGAGGCGCTCGCCAGGGGCGCGCTCGCAGCTCCGGATCGCGTGCTGCTCGAGTTGGCGGATGGGCGACGCGCGCTCGCCGAAATCATCGACGAGAGCGGGCTCGACGCGGTCGAAGGGCTCGCTCGTCTCGTGCGCGCGGTGGAGTCGGGGCTCCTTTTGCTCTCGGGAACCGATCCGTCGCTCTACCCCCTTCGTCCCGTCGCCGCGCGTCCGAGCGCGGCGCGCGCGCCGTCGTCTCCGGGCACGGCAGCCGATGGCGTTGCTGCGGAGCCTGTGCCGAGCGCTGCGTCGGAATCGATCGCGTCGCTCCCTTCCGACCTGGTGATTTCCGACCGCTCCTCCGAGCGGACGCCCTCCGAGCAGGCTTCGAAGCCCAGCGGGGAGCGAGTGTCATCGGCGAAAGCGCCGTCGGAGAAAGCGCCGTCCGAGCGCCTGCCCGACGGGGCAGCGATGGCGGCAATCTTCGGTACCGAAGGCGTCGAGCCCGAAAGCGTCGAATCGGCAAAGCCTCCGCCCGAGGACTTGCAGCGAACGCTCCTCGAGGGCTCTGCACCGCCTGCACGCGAGGGCTCCGCCGCGGAGCCGGAGGGGCAGCGACGCGCGCCGCTCATCCACCGGATCATCTCGATCGACTCACCGCGTCCGCCGCCGAGCCCGATCGTTTCCGTTCGGGGCGCCGATGGGCAGGCTCCGGACTCGGGGCGCGGCGGCCCGCCCTCCGGGCGTCCGGGGCACCAACCGCCGCTTGCTTCGACGCTGCCCCACGCCCCCGCTCCGCAGGGGCCGCCCGTCGCACCGGTTGCGGCGCCGCCGGCCAAAGACGCCGCTCTTCCCCCGTCCGGGCCGCGCAAGTCGACGCTTTTTCCGCCGCTCTCGGTCGGCGTCCCCGCCCCGGAGCCCGAGCCCGCACCTCCCGACGGGCTCTCGGGGGCGCGATTCATCGGTCGCTATCAGGTTCTTTGCCGCATCGGCCGCGGCGGCATGGGGTCCGTCTATCTCTGCCGGTTGATGTCCGAAGGCGGATTTCGCCGCCTGTTCGCGCTCAAGCTCCTGCGCAAGCACCTGGTCGCCGACAGCGTGGCGGCGCAGCGCTTCCTCGATGAGGCGCGCCTCGCGGGGCACATTCACCACCCGAACGTGGTGGGGGTCGTGGATGCCGGGCTCCACGGCTCGCAGCCCTACCTCGTGATGGACTACGTCGAGGGCGGCAGTCTCCGCGACTTGCTCGCGGCGCATCCCACTTCGCGCCCACCGGAGCTGATCCTCCCCATCGTCCTGGATGCGCTCGCCGGCCTGCACTGTGCGCACAC
>QGUH01000133.1 GCA_003242355.1 Pseudomonadota bacterium | reverse complement strand
GGTTTGGGTAAGGGTGCTGGTTCGGGCCCGATTGCCGGGTCATGCGGCCGATTTCGCCTGGCCGTTGCGATCGGGACTGTCGCACGCGCTCCTCTTGCTGCTCACCGGAATCGTCGCTCCCTGGTGTTATCTCGTGGTGCGCGCCCAGCGCGGCGCGGGATCGCCGCACACGGTGGCCGCGTGGGTGTTTCGAGTCACCGCAATCGCGCTTTCGTTCGGGTTTCTCGGGGCGAAGTGGTGGCTCTTGTTGCGCGTCGTCGGCGACGAGCCCGAGCGCTACGTGGGCTCTTCGCAGAGTTACGGAATCGCGCTGCTCATCGTGCTCGCGCTCGGCTTGCTCGGGTCCGGCTTGCGGTTCGCGCAGCTGGCGCGCGTGGTGGCCGATCACCCGGCGCGACTGCTCGCCCTGTCGTTCGGCGCAACGGGGCTCTTCGGCGCGTTCGCGCTCTCGTTGCCCCTGTCGATGCAACGGGTGAACGAGCTGTCGTTCGTCGACAGCCTGGTCATGGCCTTCAGCGCCGTGTGCGTCACGGGGCTGTCGGTCAAAACGATCGCGACGACGTACACGCTGTTCGGGCAGGGCGTGATCTGCGCGCTCGTGCAGATCGGCGGACTCGGCATCATGGTCCTGTCCGCGGCCATCGTGATGCTCTCGGGGCAACGGATGCGCGTGCGGAGCAGCGCCATGCTCGCCGAGATGGTGGACAGCGAGTCGCTCTCGGGGCTGCGCCGCACGGTGTTCGCGATCGTCGCCTACACGCTGCTCATCGAGCTCGCGGGCGCGACCATTCTGTACCAGCGCTTTCTCGAGATTCCCGAAGTGCGCCTCGCGGACGGCGACCCACTCGCAGGGCCACGGAGCCCCGAGTGGGCGGCGGTGTTCCACGCCGTGAGCGCGTTTTGCAACGCGGGAATGTCCAACTTCGAGGCGGGCCTCGCTCCGCTCGTGGACGAGCCCGTGATCCTCGGGACGATCACGGTCTTGATGGTGCTCGGCGGCATCGGTTTTCCCGTCATGGACGAGCTCCTCCGCCAGCTCGGGTCCCGATTGCTCCGCCGTCGCCCCGAGCGGCTCAGCTTGCACACGCGCGTCGTCCTCGTGACGAGCGGGATCCTCCTGGCTGCGATGACGTTCGCGTACGGGCTGCTCGAATGGTCCCGGTCGTTCGCGCCCTTGTCCTTCGCCGAGACGCTCGGCGCGGCGATCTTTCAGTCGGCGGCGACCCGGAGCGCGGGATTCAACGTGGTGGACGTCGGCGCGATGCGTCCGGCGACGCTCATGCTCACCTGCCTTCTGATGTTCATCGGCGGGAGCCCCGGGTCGTGCGCCGGGGGCATCAAGACCACGACGCTGGCCGTGCTGTTCGCGGGCCTCCGTTCCGAGCTCCGCGGCACGCCGCCACGCCTGTTCGATCGCGCGCTCCGTCCGGAGACCATTCGTCGCGCGATGGGCGTCTCGTTCCTGAGCATCGGCATCCTCTCGCTCGGGCTCTTCGTCCTGTTGCTCCTCGAGGACCACGCGCCGCTCGCGCTCGCGTTCGAAGCCTTCAGTGCGTTTACCACGACCGGCCTGTCCACGGGCATCACGGCGGACTTGGGCGCTCCGGGGAAGCTCTTGGTCGCGATCATGATGTACGTCGGGCGCATCGGCCCGCTCACCTTGGCGCTGGCTCTGTCGGGGAAGGTGCCCCAAGCCGCGGTGCGCCTGCCCGAGGAACGGGTGCTCATCGGCTGATGAGTGCGGCTCGTCGGCTGATACGGGCGATGGAATTCGGGCAGCCGGCATTTCCGACGCGATCATCGCCTTGACTCGAGATCGCCGATCCTCTTTCCTCGAGCCGTACACGCGATCGGCGAGTCATGAAGCGACCCAGGAGAGTTCTCGTCATCGGCCTCGGGCGGTTCGGCAGCGCGCTGGTGGACGAGCTTTGGCAAACCGGTTGCGAAATCCTCGCGGTCGACAAGAACCCGGAAGCAATCGACGCGATCAAGGCGCGCACGTCGGCCGCGTTCGTGGCGGATGCCACCGATCCCGCGGTGCTGGAGAGCATCGGCGCGCGCGACGTGGACGTCGCGGTGGTCACCGCGGGAGAAGCGTTCGAGGGGGTCGTGCTCTGCGTCTCGCAGCTCGCGCAGCTCGGCGTGAAGGTCATTTTCGCGCGCGCGGCCAACGATCGGCAGGCGTACGTGCTCGAACGCGTCGGCGCGACCCGCGCCGTGCAGGTCGAGAACGAGATGGGGCGGCGCCTCGCGGTGCAGGTGCTCAATCCGGTCGCGGGCCACATCCTCGACTTCGCCACGCACTTCCGCGTCGTCCCGTGGCAGCCCACACCGGGATTCGTCGGAAAGACTCTGGCGGAAACCGGATTCCGCAGCTACGAAATCAACGTCATCGGTTGGTTCTCCGGAGATTCCAAGGCGCCCCGCCTGAATTTCCCGAGCGCGGATTACCGCATCGAGGCGACACACACGTTGTTGTTGGTGGGTCAGGAAGAGGCGTTCGAGCGTTTTCTCGCGCGGGTCGACCGATGACGGCGCGCGCGGTCGCCGGGCTCGCGGCCGCGTTCGCTGGGCTGCTCGTTTCCGAACCGTCGCGCGCGTACGAGCTCGAGCGGACGGAGCCTCTCGCGCTCGCACGAAACCTGGGGCTCGGGGCCGGGCTGACTCTGGTCACCTTGGCGGTGCCGGCGCCTCGGACCTGTTCCTGGTGCGAGCCGCCCGGGCTCGATCGGGCGCTCCATGCGCCGTGGCCCGCGGACGCGCGCCGCGACGCCGCGATGGTCAGCCACCTTCTGTCGTACGTCGTGATCCCGTCGGGGGCGCTCGCGGCGGGAGCGCTGCCGCCGGCGTTCTCCGGCAATGCTCGACACATTTACGAGAACGCGGCCATCTTGCTCGAGTGCTTGCTCTTCGAAACCGCGTTGAGCCAGGGCGTGAAAAAGGTCGTCGCGCGAAAGCGGCCCGCCTTCTACTACGGTCGCGGGAGTGCGACCGAATACGGCGGGAGCCCCGAACAGGAGAACGTGTCGTTCTTCTCCGGCGATACCGCAGCGGCCTTCGCGCTGGCGAGCGGGGCGGCCACGCTGTCGTTCTTACGGGGGTACGCGAGCGCTCCGTACGTGACCGGGGCAGGGGCGCTGTTCGCTCTCGGCACGGGCGTGCTTCGGGTGGCGGCCGACGTGCATTGGCCCAGCGACGTGCTCGTGGGCGCCGTCATCGGCACGGGCATCGGGATCGCCGTGCCGTTGCTCTTGCATCCACGGGTAGAGCCCGGTGCCGACCGGGCCGTCGGTACGAGCAGCCTCGAACCGTGGGTCTCGAACGACGGCTTCGGGCTTGCGTTTGCCGGCGCCTTCTGACCGAAGCGGCGTGCCGGGCTTGTCGCGACGGTGCGGGCCGTTCATCGTGCGCGTGTGACGACCGCCCCCTACCGCGACCCGAGCCAACCGATCGAACGCCGCGTCGACGACCTGATCGCGCGCATGACGCTCGCCGAGAAGGTCGGGCAGATGATGCAAGTCGACGGGCGCGAAGATCCGGTCGGGCAAGTGAAGCGTTACGCCCCCGGCTCGATTCTCCACATCCTGAACGAGGACCTCGAGGCGGTGATGGCGGCTGCCGCCGAGACGCGCCTCGGGATTCCGCTCCTCGTCGGTGAAGACGGCATCCACGGCCACTCGTTTCATCCGGGCGCCACGATCTTTCCGACGCAGCTCGGCCTCGCGTGCTCGTTCGATCCCGAGCTCGTGCGGGAGGTCGCTCGGGTCACGGCGCGCGAGATGGCGCCGACCGGCGTGCACTGGACGTTTTCACCGGTCTTGTGCATCGCCCGCGATCCCCGGTGGGGGCGCGTCGGCGAAACCTTCGGCGAGGACCCGTTCCTCATCGGAGAGCTCGGCGCGGCGATGATCGAGGGATACCAGGGCAAGGGGCTCTCGGATCCCGAAAGCGTGCTCGCGACGGCCAAGCACTACGCGGGGTACTCGGAGACCCAAGGCGGGCTCGACGCTTCGGAGGCGGATCTCTCCCGCCGCAAGCTGCGCTCGTACTTCTTGCCGCCGTTCGAGCGCGCCGCGCGCGCCGGCTGCCGCGCGTTCATGACGGGATACCAGTCCATCGACGGCCTGCCGTCCACGGCGAACCGCTGGCTGCTTACCGAAGTGCTTCGCGAAGAATGGGGCTTTTCGGGGATCGTGGTGACCGATTGGGACAACGTGGGGCGCCTGCACTGGGGCCAGCGCATCGTCCCGTCGCTCGTCGAGGCGAGCGTCGTCGCCGTCCGCGCCGGCAACGACTTGATCATGGTCACTCCGGGCTTCTACGAAGCCGCGCAGGAGGCCGTACGGAGCGGGCTTTTGCTCGAGAGCGAGATCGATGCCGTCGTGCGGCGCATCCTGCGGCTGAAGTTCGAGCTCGGGTTGTTCGAGAACCCACGCGGCCCGGACGCTCGAAGAAAGAGCGTCGTCATCGGCTGCGCGGAGCATCGGGAAGTGGCCTTGCGGGCCGCACGGGAGTCGATCGTCCTGCTCAAGAACGACGGGCTCTTGCCGCTCGACCCGAGCACGCTCACCCGCCTCGCCGTCGTCGGGCCCAATGCCGATGACGATCTGGCGCAGCTCGGTGACTGGTCGCTCGGCTCGACGCAATACCCGAAGGAGCGCGGCAAGCACCCGCGCGAGTCGACCACGACGCTGCTCGACGGAATCCGACGCTGTGCGCGCGGCGTCGAGGTGACGTACGAGCGCGGCGCGAACGTCACGGACGACGACCCGAGCGGCATCGCGCGCGCGGTCGAGCTGGTCTCGGCCGCCGATGCCGCGATCGTCGTTCTGGGCGACGAGATCACGTTCATCGGCGAGGGCCGCAGCACGGCGACCCTGGAGCTCCCCGGCGGCCAGAAGGCGTTGCTCGACGCCGTCGCCGCGACCGGAAAGCCGTTCGTGCTGGCGCTCGTCAACAGCAAGCCGCTCGTGTTGCCGAAATCGGCCGAGCGCGCGTCCGCCATCCTGGAGTGTTTCAACCCCGGGATGCTGGGAGGACGGGCGTTCGCCGAGATCGTTTTCGGAGAGCACAACCCGAGCGGCAAGCTCCCGATCTCCTTTCCGCGGCACGCCGGACAGATCCCGGTCTTCTACTGTCAACTCAGGAACCGCCACGGAGGCTACGCCGATCTGTCGCTCGAGCCCGCGTTCCCCTTCGGGTTCGGCCTGTCGTACTCCCGGTTTTCGTACTCGAACCCGAGCCTCGTTTCGCCCCCGACCCCGAACGGTGCGCCCCTCGTGGTCGAGGTGGATCTGGTGAACGAGGGGCCCAGGGACGGGACCGAAATCGTTCAGGCCTACGTGCACGACGTGGTCACGAGCGCGACCTGGCCCGAGCAGATGCTGGTCGCGTTCGCGCGGGTCTTCGTGCGCGCGGGACAGCGGGAGCGCGTGCGCCTCGAGATCCCCTACGAGCGCCTGGCTCTCGTCGACAACTACGGCGAGCGTGTCGTGGAGCCAGGGCGATTCGAGCTCCGCGTCGGCGGCTCCTCGCGGCGCCGCGATCAGCTCGCGATTCCGTTCGAGATTCCGGGCGACGCCTTCTCCCTCGCCAAGATTCCGGACATGGCCCGCCCTCGCGAAGCCTAGAACGTCGATTCGTTCGACGGATCGCGTTCCAGGCTTCGTTCGCGGGGCGGCGCGCGCCGCGCCTCACTCGGGCATTCCGTTTCCGTAGACGGCACGCTTGCCGACAGGTGCGTGTCGCGCCTCACTCGGGCATTCCGTTTCCGTAGACGGCACGCTCGCGACTGCGTCCAGGTGGCGCCACCTCGTTTCGGCATTTGGGGGTGTTCCCAACCGTTCGTCGCTCAGCTCAGGTCGAACACGAGCACCTCCGCCGGCGACTTTCCGACGAGCGCGAGTTCCGCCGGCTCATCGTATGCGGCGGCGTCTCCGGCTCCGAGCGTCACGCCGCCCACGTCGACTTCTCCGCGCGCGACGTGAATCCAAGCATGGCGTTCGGGGGCGACGACGTGCCGCACGGCCTGTCCCGGGTCGAGCAGCGCGACGTCGACGTTCGCGTCTTGCCGAATCGTGAGGGAGCCGTCTCGGCCATCGGGAGAGGCGATGCGCCGCAGTTTTCCGCGACGCTCGTCAACGGGAAACGCGCGCTGCTGGTATCGCGGGGGCGCTCCGAGCACGTTGGGAAGAATCCAGATCTGGAGGAAGTGAACGATTTCCTCGCGTGACGCGTTGAACTCGCTGTGCGTGATGCCGGTGCCCGCCGAGAGGCATTGCGCTTCTCCGGGCCGAATCACGGATCCGTTGCCCATGCTGTCCCGATGCTCGAGGGCTCCTTCCAGCACGTAGGTGAGGATCTCCATGTCGCGATGCGGATGCGTCGGAAAGCCGCGTCCGGGCTGCACGCGATCCTCGTTGATCACGCGGAGTGCTCGAAACCCCATGTGCGCGGGATCGTAGTAGTCCGCGAACGAGAAGGTGTGGAACGAACGCAGCCATCCATGGTCGGCGTAGCCCCGCTGGTTCGCTCGTCGAATGTCCATCGTCCAAGCGTTCGCCGGAACGTGCCCCTGCGCAAGCGGGTCGGGTTTTCTCGCTGCTCGCGAATGAAAGCGCTGCTCGTGATCTACCTGATCTACCCGCCCTCCACCTCGCGAGCGCAATAGGCCTTTTTTCACGTCGGCTCGGCGCGCTTTGCATCTGGTGATCGGGGCCCGCACCAGCGCGTCAACGGAGCCGGCTCGGTGTCGGCCAACCCGGGCCAGAGCTCGGCTCGCACCCGCCCGTTCTTCTCGTCGAAGCGAGTTGGAGCCGCACGCGAGCACTCTGCTCGGCGCTCCCCGCTCTTCTGCGCGCTCCTCTTTCGTGAGTGGAGTGAAAGCAGCTCGGCGGGACAATAGTCATTTCGTTGGTGCTAAGGATCGGTGCATGGACGAAAGGACACGGACCGAAGTCGAAGCCGCCGTTTTTCGCAGGCTCGTACGACACTTCCAAGAGCGGACGGACGTGCAGAACATCGACGTGATGAACCTGGCCGGATTCTGCAGGAACTGCCTGGCCAAGTGGTACCGCGCAGAGGCGGCGGAACGCGGAATCGATCTTCCGGACGATGCTGCGCGAGAGATCATTTACGGAATGCCATACCCGGAATGGAAAGCGCGATATCAGAAGTGACGGAGTGACGGCCGTCACTTGACGTGCGCGCGCTGCGGAGCGTAGCTGTCCATGTGGCCGGGTTCTTCGAGGCTCACTCGGACTCCATTGCGAGTCGGGCAGCTCTGGCATTGAGCAAGCTGGGGCTCGCGATGCGAAACCGCGCGTGGGCATTCGCAGGAGAGCGAGGGCTCACGCCGACGCAAGGACAGGTGCTCGTCCTCCTGCGCACGCGCGGTGTCCCGCTTCGCTTGGGACAGGTTGCCGAGGAGCTCGCGATCAGCGCGCCCACGGCGAGCGACTCCGTGCGCGCCCTGGTCGACAAAGGACTCGTCAGCAAAACGCGCGCGCGTGACGACGCCCGTGCCGTCGCGCTCGAGCTCACCTCGGCGGGGCGGCAGGAGGCCGAGCGCGCGCTGAGCTGGCAGGACTTCTTGCTCTCCGGCATCGAGGCGTTGGCGCCGGCCGAACAGGAAGCCTTTCTCGCACTTCTGCTGAAAATTTTGGGAGCGCTCGTCGAGCGCGGGCAGGTACCGATGCAGCGCACGTGCTTGCTCTGCCGGTACTTCCGCGCGAGTGACAGCGCGAACGCCGTGTACCACTGTTCGCGCCTCGATGCGCCGCTCAGTCGACGGCATCTGCGCGTGGACTGTCCGGACCACGCGCCCGTCCGTGACGACGCCGTGCGCCGCCCGATCGCCGCGTTCTGACTTCATCCGACA
>QGUH01001073.1 GCA_003242355.1 Pseudomonadota bacterium | reverse complement strand
CTCGCTCTCACACCCCCCTTTCCCATTTCCCCGCGGCCCCCTGACCTTTTCCCCGGTCCCGGTCCCCGGGGCCCCGCCAGTCCGGGCGGTTTTCCCAATTCCGGCGAGACCCGAGCCCAGCGCCCCCGGGCGGACGACACCGCCTGCGCCACCGAGCTTGAGATCCCCAGCTCCCACCCCCACGCCAGCGCTGCTCGCGGCGGCCTGATCGAGCGAGCCGAGCGCCAGCTCGCCTCGGAGCACTCCTTGGGTGGCCGGGCCCTGAGCGGTCAATGCACCAAGCGTCGCCATTTCGAGCTGCTCGAGTTGGTCGGCGACCGCCGCCGCCTCGCCCGCGCTCATCCGTCCGCTACCGCGCGCCGCCTTCTGATCGGTCGCTTTGGAAGGCTGCGTCTTCTCTTCCGCCTTCTTCTCGGTCGCCTTCTCCTCCGTCGCCGTGGTGTCGGGCTTCTCTTCGACGGGCGGCGGCGCCGGCAAGTTCTTCACCGTCTCGACGAGCCCGGCGACGGCGATGTCCTCGTCCACCACGGGATCCAGCCAGTCGGAATACATGGCGCCGAGGAACAGGAAATGGAGCAAGAACGAGAACGCGGCGATGATCGTCGTGTTCCAGTCGATGAAGCTCGTGCCACGTAGAACGGCAATCGGAAGCCGGGGCCGCGGCTGCACCGGTGGCGGAGCGACGAACTGGAACAGGAGCGTCGTGTCTCCGACGACGATCTTGCCTCGCGAATCCTCTGTCAGCCGGATCTGATACGCGCCGTTCGACGTGCGGCGCGCCTGCCCGCGCAACACGGCGAGATCGGAGACGCCCGTCGGAAGCGCGACGCGCCCCTGCATCCCCTCGAGAAAGTTCAGGTGGTAATCACCGCCCACGAGCTCGAAGAGCCGGAACGTGGAGGGCAGCTGCGAGCTCGTGACCACGAACGTGCTCCGTTCGCTCGGCCCGATGGTCACGTGGCTGCGCTGTTTGACGATGCGTTCTTCGACGACGCGCCCGCCTTGCACCACGCCGATACGCAGCACCTTGGGGCCCGTTGCTGCCACCGAGCGCATGAGCGCGGTCATCTGACCGGTGCGCTGGGACGAGATGGGTTGCTGCTGCGGTTGAGTCATGGCGAGCTGGACGAATCGTCAGAAGGGGTCGCGCGAAATCGCTTTTTCGATCCTGTCGAGGAACGGCTGTCGGAGCTCGCCCAACGTGAGCTTGGGTTGGATGCGGCTCACGTCCACCGCCGCGATCGGCTTTTGCACGCGCCCGACGATGGTAACCTCGCTGATGGTGATGACCCGCCCGCGCCGCTGTTGATTCTGCGCGGCGCCGGTCACCGCGAGCGTGCTCGTTGCGAGCAGCGTCACGAGGCCGAAAAACCGGCTCACGGCGTCCCTCCCGGTGCCGATTTCGCGCCGGCGGGCGCGGAGCTCGCGGGTCGTGCCGCGGTGCTCGCCTCGTCCTCCTTCGCCTCGAGCAAGCCCTTCTTCGTCTTGGCGCGGGTGATGAGCTCTTCCGTGTCGTCCGCCCCCGCCCGACGTCCGCGCAGCTTTCGGTACTGCTCGAACTCGGCGATCGCGCGGTCGACGGCTTGCATCGGCGTAAGCCCCGGAACGTTGTCCGAAAAAAGGAACAAGAGACCCAGATTATAGTGCACTTGGTGGAGGGAGGGGTCTTTCCTCGCGACCCACTCGAGCTCGCGCCGAGCTTCGGCGGGTCTACCGAGCAACCGGTACGCATCGCCCAGGTTCAAGTGGGCCAGGACGTGGTCCGGGCGGTGACGGAGCGCGGCTTCCAGGTGCCGCGCGGCTTCCCCGGCGTTGCCGGATTCGAGCAGATAAGCTCCGAGCTGGACGCGCGCTTCGACCAGGTCCGGGCGGAGCTCGACGGCCCGCTCGAGCTCGGCCATGGCCGGACCGCGCTGGTTCTGCTCCTTGTAGATGAGCCCACGGATGAGGCGCGCCTCGGCGTTGTCCTTGTCGCGCGGCGGGTTCTCCGGCCCATAGCCGTCGAGGATTCCCTGCAGGGCATAGAGCGCCAGGTCGAGCCGCCGCCGCCGGAAATGATAACAGGCGACCGTAACCATGGCCGCCTTGTGGTCGGGACGCTTTTTGAAACCCTCTGG
>QGUH01001072.1 GCA_003242355.1 Pseudomonadota bacterium | reverse complement strand
CGGCGGGGGTGGGGGGCGGCCCCCCGGCTGGCGGTGCGGGGGCAGGCCGGCGGAGGGGAATGGCGGCAGGGGCAACGCCGGAAGCAGCGGGGAGGGCAGCCCTCCGGGCGGGGCTTCGGGCGGGACGCCTTCGCCCACGGTGCCAACCGAAGGCGGCACCGCAGGCACCGGCGGCACGGACGGCGCGGGGGCCGGCGAAGGCGGAACTGCCGGCGGCGCCGAGCCGGAAGAGCCGCTCCCCTCGCTGATCGGCGACGTCACGTTTTCCACGCCGAGCCAGAGCTTCGTGGGCTCGCTCACCGTCGAGCTCGCCACGTCGATCGCCGACGCGGAGATCCGATACACGGTGGACGGCACGCTGCCGAACGCGAGCTCCACGCTCTACACGGGGCCCATCGAGCTTTCGGCGACGACCGAGCTCCGGGCGCAACCGTTCACCGATGGGTTGCCGAGTGGCGCGGTGAGCACCGCGCTCTACGTCGCGCGCACGTTCGAGTTCACCTCCGACCTGCCCATCGTGCTCGTCGATGGCTACGGTCGCGGCAAACCCACCGACAAGGAGGTGTATTTCAACGCCGCCGTGCTCGTGTACGAGCCCGTGGACGGCGTCGCGTCCCTCGCCGCGCTGCCGACGCTCGCCGTGCGCGCCGGCTATCACGTCCGCGGACAATCGTCGGCGAACTTCCCGCAAACGCCCTACAAGATCGAGTTCTGGGACAACGTCGACCAGGACGCCGACTATCCGTTGCTCGGCATGCCTGCCGAGGCCGATTGGGCGTTGATTCCTCCGTATTACGATCGCGCGCTGATCCGGAACCCGCTCGTGTACGAGCTCGGCCGCGACATGGGGCTCGAGGCGCCGCGCGTGCGGTTCGCGGAGGTCTACATCAACTACGAGCCGCGCCCGCTCGCGGAGAGCGACTACCAGGGGATCTACTGGGTCACCGAAACCATCAAGAACCAGAAGCACCGCACCAATCTCAAGCAGCTCGACGAGGACGACACGATGCTGCCCGCGATCAGCGGCGGGTACATCTTCAAGTTCGATCAGCTCGCCGCCGAGGAGCCGATCCTCCACTGCTCGGGCTCCGACCCGATCCCGGGCGGGTTCGGCCCCGGCGGCGGCTTCGGCCCGGGTGGTCCTGGCGGAGGCTTCGGCGGCATGATGGGCGCGCCGCAGGGTGGGACGTGCTGGCGGGATCTCGAGGTGGTCGATCCCGATCCGTTGAACGCGGAGCAGGCGGCCTGGCTCACGCAATACGTTCAAATGGTCCACGACACGCTGATCGCGCAGCCCATCGGCGATTACGCAGCGCTCATCGACGTGCCCTCGTTCGTCGATTACCTCATCGTCAACGAGCTCACGCGCAACGTCGATGCCTACGTGCGCAGCGCCTATTACCACAAGGACAGGGATGGTCTGCTCAAGGCAGGGCCGCTCTGGGACTACAACTTTTCGCTCGCAATCGGCGGCGGCACGACGGTCGATCCGCAGGGCGGCTTTCAATACGCCGGCTCGCGCGATGTGAACGGCTGGTACAAAGCGCTCTCGGCCGACCCCGCGTTCATGGCGCGCGTGCGAACGCGCTGGAACGAGCTCCGGCAAACGCTGCTCTCGCAGCAGGCGCTCGATCAACGCATCACCGATCTCACGGCCCCGCTCAAGAACGCCGTCGTGCGCGACTTCGCCAAGTGGCCGGTCTCCACCGTCTACGGAACGCAGACGTTCGTGGTCGGTCCCAAGGTCGACACCTGGGAAGGCCAGGTTCAGGCGCTCCGCGACTACATCGCCACGCGGCTCGTCTGGATGGACGAAAACCTTCCCTGAAGAAGCGGCACGGCGCGCGTGCCGAAGGGCGCGGTGGCGGTCAGTACGTCTTCCGGAGCACGTTCACGTCTGCACCCGTGAAGTGGAAGAGCACGTAGATGTCGCCCTCGGTCGGATACACGGAGAGGATGATGTCTTGGGCTCCACTCGCATCCACGTCCTTGGTCACCGCGGTGCCATCCGAGAGGTTGAACTGAAACCGCCGCGTGAGCGCGTTGCTGCTCTCCGAACCGGCGGGCAAGGGATAGGTGTCGGGTGGGAGCGGGAAGGTAAACGGCGCGATTTGTTC
>QGUH01000132.1 GCA_003242355.1 Pseudomonadota bacterium | reverse complement strand
GGGGGGTGTTCGGGCGGGGGGGGGCTTTGGGGGGGGGGGCCCGGCGGTGCCCCATGGTCGGCAACTCCGGCCCACGCGGGCCCCGCCGAGAGCCAGCCGGCAACGCCGAGCCCCAGGACGGCCATCACACCCTTCGCCGAAAGCAGCTTCGCGCCGAGCGCGGTCGCACCGTCTCGAGCCACCGAATTCGCAGCCGTCGTGGGCAGCGCCTCGATGAAAGGCTCCGGAGGACTCGACGGCAGCGGCGGAACGACCGGAAGCCCGAGCGCCGCCAGGATGGCCTGCTCGCTCCCTTTGGGCATGGCGTCGCTGCGGCCGGCACGCAAAAGCTCCACTTCGAGCTCGGAGCCGATCTCGATGAGTCGCTTCGGATCCATCACGGCTCCCTCCCCCCGGGAAAGCGTTCGAGCGATCGCACTTCGTTCTGGAACACCATGCGCGCCCGTCGAAGGCGCGTGGCGACCGTACCCCGTGGCAACCCCAAGAGATTCGCCACCTCGTCGATCGTCAGCTCCTCCAGCTCGAAGAGCACGAACACGGAGCGCAACTCCGACGACATCTTGTCGAGAACCCTATCGAGCAGATCCCGCGCTTCGGCCTGCCGCGCGAGCGCCTCCGGATCGGGCGATTGGGGCGGATACCCGGAGAGGCGCTGCTGCGCCGCTTCGCGCCGCTGTGTGGCGCGGCGCGAGTGCGACGCCACGCGCGTCGCGACCCCGACCAGAAAGGAGCGCTCGCTTCCAGGACGAATGCTCGCAAGCTTCTCGTTCGCGATCAAAAACACTTGCTGAGCCGCGTCGTCCACGTCCGCCGGCCGCACGCCGAAACGGCGGAGACAACGCCACACGAAATCCAAATTGTCGGAGACGAGCTTCGCGAACGGAATCGTCGCCGCGGTGACACGACTCGCCTCGACGGCGCTGCCCGCGCTGGCGTCGTCCACGTAAGCTGTCTTCCTCGCGTCCTTCATCATCGGGGGGCGGTGTGGGCTCGAACGCGCGCTGCCGGGCAGGGTCGCAACCCGACCAAATGGCGCTTTGCTCCAGGATGCGCAAGCACCTCCAGTGCCCTTCGCTCTGCACGCATACGGTAACTCGAACCGCCGCGCGCCCGCTTTCGATCGAGGGCATCGGCCCGCTTCGCTTGGGAGAGAAAAAAGACGAAATGAATCGAATTTCCGATTCGAACTGAGCCTGATGAGGCGGGTCACTCCACGGGATTGCCTGCGCACACTGCACAAATACGACTGCGCCCCTCTCGGGCATCTCGCGCTCCTGGGAGACACGTCTTCAATCTAGCTCGGGCGTATTTTTCTCGGTGACGCGACCAAGCACCGTCCGATAGGTGCGCAACCCCTCCAACTGAATTTTTCCGCTCCAATTACCGAAAACCATGTGCCGCGACGCGTCCTCCGTACTGAAACGAAGAGCCCGCGCCCACCGGGGCGCGTGCAGTGAGGCACCTCGTGGCGCGAAAGGGAGAAGCGCTCTCGCAGAAAAATGAGAACCCCTTCGTCGCACCTCCGCTGCCACGGAACCACGCTGACTTCGCGAAAACGAAATCCGCAGGCAGCGCTCGGCACGACGACTGCCGCAAAACGCGGCGGCTCGCTCGTCGAAGCTCGTGTCGCGCTCCCGCGACGACGCGCCGCTCGTAGAAGCCACACTCACGACGGTGCGCTCACCGTGAAAGGCTGCAGCAGCACTTCGCCGGCCCTCGGCAACGCCCGACGCGACGTCCGGTCACGACTGCATACGCCGCCTACGAACGGTGTGGCGAGCCTCGACCCGACGGAGCGCACTCTTCGCGAACGCGATCTGCATCGCCGACCTCGGCAAGGGCTCGGCTCCGGCGCCTACAGCGCGGTGTGCGCGGCTCCGCACGACGAAGTCGCAGCGCGAGCGTCACGTCCCCGGAGACGAGGTGCCCCTTGCACGAGCAAAGCTCACGTCAGCGATGCTCTGCCCGACGACTGCGACACGGTTACGGAGTGCTTTCGGCAACGAAGCTCGCCTCGCGAGCACGCCGAGCCGCAACGAAGCGCGCGGCTCGGTGTCGTCGTGCGGATGCGGCGAGGGACGCACGGGGCCGACGAAGCGGATCGCCGGGAAACGTCCCACGGGCCTTCCGGTGCGCTCCGGTCCTCGCGGGCGAAGACCGGAGCGCCAGAGGCGAATGGCTTCAGTGACGGCGCGGGCCGCGCTCGCGCGGGGCGCTGCCACCCCCGGAACGCCCCGAACGCTCGCCACCGCTCGGACGCGGGCCACCGCTGCTGCGCGGAGCCCCGCCCCCGCTCCGAGCCGCTTCACGGGCGCGCGCCATGCGCTCGCGAGCGCGCTCGCCCTCTTCGCCCTCGGGGAACGGCAGGAGCTCACGGCGGCTCAGCCGAATCTTGCCGTCGCGCTCGACGCTGATGACCTTGACTTCGACCTCGTCACCCTCGGAGAAGATGTCCGACGGGGCATCGACGCGCTCGTGCGCCATCTCCGAGACGTGGAGGAGCGCCTCCGTGTTCGGCAAGATCTCGATGAACGCGCCGAAATCCGTCAGCCGCCGTACGGTGCCACGATAGATGCGCCCGACCTCCGGCTCGGCGACGAGCCCCTCGATGATGGCGAGAGCCCGCTTCACGGCCTCGGCATCGGAGCTCGCGACGTTCACGGTGCCGTCGTCCTCGACGTCCACCGTGCAGCCCGTCTGATCGACGATGCCTTTGATCGTCTTTCCACCGGGGCCGATGATGAGGCGAATCTGATCCGGCTTGACCTTGATGCTGGTGATGCGCGGCGCCCAGCGGTTGATCTCTGGCCGCGCCGCCGACAGCGTCTCGAGCATCTTCTTCAGGATGAACAGCCGCCCTTCGCGCGCCTGCTCGAGCGCGCGCTCGAGGATCGTGCGGTCGAGCCCCGCGATCTTGATGTCCATCTGGATCGCGGTGATGCCCCGCTCGGTGCCGCACACCTTGAAGTCCATGTCCCCGAGGTGATCTTCGTCCCCGAGGATGTCGCTCAGGATGGCGACGCGATCGCCCTCCTGAATCAAGCCCATGGCGATGCCGGCAACCGGACGCCGCACCGGAACGCCGCAGTCCATCAGGCTCAGCGTGGCGCCGCACACCGAGGCCATCGAGCTCGAGCCGTTCGACTCGAGGATCTCGCTGACCACGCGGATCGTGTACGGGAACTGCTCGTGCGGCGGGATCATGCGCGCCACGGCGCGCTCGGCGAGCGCTCCGTGCCCGACCTCGCGCCGCCCCGGGCCGCGCAGCGGCTTGGTCTCGCCGGTGGAGAACGGCGGGAAGTTGTAGTGGAGCATGAAGCGCTTCCAGCTCTCGCCGGTGAGCGCGTCGATCTTCTGCTCGTCGCTCGACGTGCCGAGGGTCGTCGTGACGATGGCCTGCGTCTCCCCGCGCTGAAACAGCGCCGAGCCGTGCACCCGCGGCAACAGCCCCACCTCGCACGTGATCGGGCGAATGGTACGCGTGTCGCGCCCGTCGATGCGGCGGCCCTCGTTCAACACCATCTCCCGGACGACGTACGCCTTCCGGTTCTCGAACTCCTCTTTGACGAGGCGAGTGAGCTCCGCCATCTTCTCGGCGCCGAGCTCTTCGGTGAGCGTCGCGAGCAGCTTCTCTTCGATCTTGCCGTAGGCCTCGTAGCGCTGCTTCTTCTCGCGGATGACGCAGGCCACCTTCAGCTCGGCGTCGCAGAGCTCGGCCACGCGCCGCTCCGTCGCCTCGTCGAGCTTCGGCACGGTGAACTCGCGCTTGGGGCGGCCCACCGCCTTCTGCATGCGCTCGATCAAGTCGATGATGGGCTGCGCCTCGCGATGCGCGAACATGAGCGCATCGATCACGTCCTTTTCGAGAGCTTCGTCGGCGCCGCCCTCGACCATGACGATGGCGTCACGGCTCGCCGCGACGACGAGATCGATGTCGGCACGGGCGCTCTGATCGAACGTCGGGAACGCCACGAAATCGCCATCGACGCGCGCGACGCGAATCCCGGCGATGGGCCCGTTCCAGGGAATGTCGGAAACGGAGAGCGCAGCGCTCGCCCCACAGATGGCGAGCACGTCGGTCGGGTTCTCCTTGTCCGACGAGAGCACCGTGGCGATGATCTGCGTGTCCTTGCGATACCCTTCGGGGAAGAGCGGGCGCAGGGGGCGATCGATCAAGCGGGACGCGAGCACCTCCACGTCGCGGAGGCGCCCTTCGCGCTTGAAAAAGCCGCCAGGGATCTTGCCTGCGGCGTAGGTCTTCTCGATGTACTCACAAGTCAGCGGAAAGAAATCGATGCCGGGTCGCTCCTGAGACGACACGGCGGTCACGAGCACGGCGCTCTCACCATAGGTGACGAACATCGACCCGTGAGCAAGCTTGGCAAGCCGGCCGGTTTCGAACGTCAACGGACGCCCACCGACCACGACGGATTCACGGACGAACATCGGGGGGTTGCGCTCCTTGGCGCATTCTGCCGCTTCGTGCGGCGCGACGCCGAACACGAGCGCCTAGGTCTTCAGCCTCGATTCCTAACGGCGAAGGCCTTCGCCGCCACGAAGCGAAGTTGAAGTTTTAGGCGAGCTCGTACTCGGAGTTGGAACGGCAAGTATCGGGCTCGAGCTTCCCGTTCGCGAAGCTCGAGCGCGCTCACGACCTTGCTCGAGCTCTTACTTACGAAGCTCGAGCGCGCTCACGACCTTGCGGTAGCGCTCCACGTCGGAACGCTTGAGATAGTCGAGCAGGCGACGACGCTGACCGACGAGCTTGAGCAGGCCACGACGCGAGTGGTGGTCCTTCTTGTGAACCTTGAAGTGCTCGGTCAGGTACTCGATCCGCTGGCTCAACAGAGCGATCTGGACCTCCGGAGAGCCGGTATCGGTTTCGTGGGTCCGGAATCGCTGAATGACGCCCTGCTTGGCTTCGGGCTGGAGGGGCATGGTCTTTCTGGCCTCCTTGGCTTCCTTTTTGGGGTGGCGAGTATACGCTCGGCGATCGCCCGGTCAACCGTCGTATCCGTTCGTTCAGCCTCGCGGGTCGCCCCGCGGCGGTGAGGCCGGTCGCGAGTGAGACGAAATCGAGGCTCAAAGCTCGCCGATTACCGCCACGCCGGCGCCAATCGCGTCCGGTCGCACGAAGCGCCGAACTCGGACGAAGGCCCCGTCGGGCACGAGGGCGCTTCGGCTCCCATCGCGCCGATACAGCACGAAAGGCGCTATTTTCACGGGCGAGAGCTCGAGCACCAGACCGAGCCGCGCTTCGAAGCGCAGTAGCCGGCGCCGTCCCGCAACGAGTGGAGCGTAGTCGCCCGGGCCGTGCAGCACCAAGGGCTCGGCCGGCGGGCAACACCCTGCTGGCGTGAAGGTGGCCGGAATCCGGATTCCGGCCCCGAGCTCCGGCGTCACGGCGCCGAGACCGCGCAGGCGCGAGAGAATCGCCACCGAAACCTCGCTCTGCGCGCGCCCGCGTCGCGGCAGACTCCTCCCAGGCACGAGCCCTGGCCCGTAGCGCAGGACGAAGGACGGGCTGCGCGCCCAAACGGACATCCACGTCTCGACGCGCGGCGCCGCATAGGCCCCACTCACCGCGAACGCCCAGCCCGGCTCGAGACGCGGCGTGCTCGGTCGCTCGGCATCGTCGAGACGCTGAACGAGCCCGACCCCCTCGACGGCGAGACCGAGACCAGGTCCCAGGCTCCGAGGAGCCTCGGCCGGAAACCCGCGCTGCTCGAGCGCACGCACCCGCGCCCCGAACGCCGCGAGGCGCAAACGCGCAACCGCGCTGAACCCGCGCCCGCTCTCCGAAAGCGTGCTCGGGTGCTGCACGCAGCCGCCCCCGAGATCGATCGAGAACGCCGCCCCCGGCGCGACCGTGAGCCGTGCCAGAGCTCCGAACAAAAGCTCGTCGGAGGGCGAGCGCGTGCGCGCCACCTTACCGACGAGCTCGGCGCGCACCCACCCCCGCTGCCACACGACACGCCCTCCCGGCACGCCCCCCTCGACGTCGAAGAACGACGATTCGCCGCGCCGCGTGTCGGTGGCCCCGAAATCGAGATCGCGCAGACGCCCGAGGCGCAGCCCGTCCGTGTCTACCGGGTAGAGCTCGACGAGAACACGCCCGGCGCTCCCGGCCGTGCTCACGCCCAAGCGGGTGCCGCGGTCTTCGACGAGATCCGATGGCGCCCTTTCTCCCGGTGCGAGCAGCGCTTCCAGGTCGACGTCGAGCGCGAGCACCGCAAAGGCCCGAGCGTCGACGAACGCCTCCTGCCGCGACAGCTCGAGCTCGAGCCGACTCCGTCGACTGCGATCGCGCGCGGCGAGCGCGTCGAAGAACAGCGCGTACCCCGGCCGATCTCCGGACCCGAAACCCTCGGACACGGGCACGGTCGTGCGGTCGGCGCGCGTCAGATCCGCGTCCCCGAGCACCCAGGCAAGGCGCCCGCGCAGTTCGGTTTCCGTGGCGCGACTCCGGGGCGCGAACGCCGTCACGAAGCAGAGCGCCGCAAGCGCGATCGAGCACGGGCCGACTCGGGCCACGTTCAACCTCCCCGCGCGATGGCGATGCGCCCGTCGCTCGCAGCCCCCGCCGTCGCATCCAGGCAGGGCAGCGCGGCGCAGAGGGCCGCGGCGCGCGCTCGCCGCGCCTCGGGCGCACAAGCGAGCTCCTTGCCGGGCTCGGCACAGCGCTGCTCGAGCCGCTCCTCGACCAGCACGGTGCACGTTGCGCGGGCTTCGGCAGCGCAGCTCCCCTGACGACGCACGTGCTCGACGAGCGCCGTTTGCAAACGACCGCGCGACGCACCGCGGGCGAGGCGCGCACCGCCGAACACCCCATTCGACCCTTCGAGCACGTACTCGGTGGTCGCGATGGCGTGGAGCTCTCCGGGCTCGGCGCCGCAGGCTCCCGCGAGACAGCGCCCGTCCGCGCCGCGCAGCCAGCTCTGCGCACGCGCCTCACAATCGAGAAAGAGCCGTGCGCCCGCGATCTGAACGCGACTTTCGCAAGCCCCGTCCTCGACGGCAGAAGCCCGCTCGAGCGCTCTCGCGAGCTCGTCCGTCGTGACCCAGGCCTCGACGACCACGTCGTCGAACGGCACGGCCCGGACGAGCGCTCCGCGATCCACGAGCCCGTCCGGAACGTCCGCACGGAGCGTGGAGGTGTTCAGGATCGAAAACTTCGCGCCCGTCGCGTGCAGAACGGCGCTCGCCACCCAGTTCCCGAGCGGTGAGTCGGCCCTGTTCGGCGCGAACCGCGCGAGGTGCGTCGGCGCGAACGCCTCGGGAAGGTCGGAAAGCTCGTCCACCGAGCGCTCCGCGAGCAGCGCGCTCACCCAAGGCGTCTCTTCCACCGCGCTCGATACCGGCACCGCCTCGTACCGCGCCGCTGCGACCTCGAGCCCATCGCGCCGATCGGCGGCGGCGCCGCGCAGCGCGGAAGCCGTGTCGAGCCGGAGCTCGAGCACACCGAGGTACTTGCCGTAGGCGCCGCTGTGCACCACGGGAACGCGGCGCGGAACGCACCCCCGCGCGAGCGCGAGCGTCCCTCCGCAATCTTCGATCCACAATGGGGCCTCGAGCAGCCGGTGGTCGTGCCCACCGAGCACGACGTCCGCGCCGGTCGTGTTGCGCACCAAGTCGACGTCGGCGCTCACACCCCCATGCGTGGCGAGCACGACGACATCGGCGAGACCGCGCACCCAATCGATCGCGGCCTGTGCCGCCTCGACGGGATCGCGCGCCAGGGATCCGAGCGCCGCTCCGTCGCGCGGCATCGGCAAAATGCCGACGACCGCCACCAGAAGCGCACCGGCGCCGAGCAGCACGAACGGCGCGAACGGCGCGCCCCCCTCCCCCCCCCCCTCCGGAGCCCCGTGCGTCCGCGGCACCGAAAACCCCC
>QGUH01001071.1 GCA_003242355.1 Pseudomonadota bacterium | reverse complement strand
GTGCTCGAGGGGCGGTGAGCCCCTCGAGGGGGACTCCGGCGGGGGCGAATAGGCGGGACATCAGAAGCCGAGCCCCTCGAGGGGGACTCCGGCGGGGGCGAATAGGCGGGACATAACTAGTCCCGCGACGTGCCGTGAGATTCAGTCACAGACGATTTCTGGTGCTTCCGGTTCGGGCCCGAGCGCCACGTCACCCCAGCGCAGCACCATCGCACCGGCCGAGGACACGCTGCCAACCGAGTACATGAGGACGAGGTCCCCCTTCTCGAAGGGCATTTCGCGCGCTGCGTGGTACAGGTTCGACGTCAACAGCGCGGGGCCGCAATTGGCATACTTCGGGTACGTGTTCACGATCGGACGGTTCGGGTCGATACCCAGCGCGCGCGCACAGAACTTCGAGTACCACGCGACGGGCGTGTTGAACACGAAGTGATCGACGTCGTTCAACGTGACGCCAGCATCCTCGAGCGCCCCGTGGCAGCACTCCAGCAAGAACTCGGCGGCCGTATCGCGGAGCGCCTGGCCCGCATCCGGCGAGCTCAAGAGTCGGAACCAGAGCGTTCCGTCGTCGCGAGCATAGTTCTCGAACCAAAGCTTGCCGCACGTGCTCCCCGTGTGAATTCCCTTCCCGCCTAGGCGCCCGTACCCCTTTTCGACCTCACCCACGACGAACGCCCCGGCCCCATCTCCCGCCGTCCAGGAGATCGTGTCGCGGGTGTCCGTGTCTCGCGAGTACGTGCACGAAACGACGACGAGCACGTTCCGATACTGCCCGGCCTTGACCAAACCGCAGGCGGTTTGCAGGGCCACCAACGCACCCGCACACGCCGACTCCAGATTGAACGCCATGCCCCGCAGCCCGAGCTCGCGTGCCACGTAAGGCGCGTCCATGGCTCCGAAGTTGTCCGGCAGGAACGACGAGGCGATGAGCAAGTCGACGTTCTCGGGGGTCAGTTGGGCGGCAGCCAGCGCCTTGCGAGCGGCGGCAACTTGAAGAGTTACCGCATTCTCGCCCGGGGTGAGCACGCGGCGCTCGACCGTGCCCCGAAACGGATCGTTCAGGTAAGCGGCCATCTCGGCATCGAACGGCTCGTGTCCGTCCGAAGCGCCTCCGGGCTCACGCTCGGGAGCCGCCCAAATGCGCCGCTTTCTCTTCGCCTCCACCGCCGCGACGATTTCCGGGTGATGGTTGTACCAGAAACGATTCGTGCGCACGCCGCGCGGGAAATGAACGGCGAGGGCCCGAATTCCTACGCTATCGACGGTCATCGCTTTTCCGGGATCGAATCCTTGCCTTGCCGCATGAGGCTCCTCACACGCGCCAACACGGGTGATGGCTCGTCGGGATCCACGAACACGTCCAGAACGCACGGTCCTTCAAGCTCCAGCGCCCACCGAAGCCGCTCGGCGAGCTCGTTCTCCGTGGTCACGGCGCCGCCGTGCGCCCCCATGGACTGCGCGAAACTCGCGAAGTCGACCTTCGGGAACCGAGTGCCGACCGGCGCGAAGCCACTGGCACGCATGGCGTGGTCCACCATTCCGTAACCCCCGTCGTTGAGCACGATCCAAACCACGGGTGCCGCGTACTGGACCGCAGTGCTCACCTCGTTGTTCATCAGCATCGATCCGTCACCGACCAGAGCGACGACCTTGCCGCGCCGCGCGAGCGCCGCGCCGATTGCGCCGGCCGTGAAGTGCCCCATCGAGCCGAATCCAGTGCTCACACGGTACCGAAACGGGTCGCGGAAACGGAGACACTGACTCGACCACGCGAACGCGTTTCCGGATTCCGCCATCACCAGGGCGTCACTCCCCTCGACGATGACGCGCTGCACCTCTTGCATGAGGAACGGTGGGCGAACGAGTCCCGGACGCGCCACGAGGCCCTCGGGCGAACGAACGGGGCTCACCGCTCGACCGGCGCGAGGTGCGTAGTGGTCGCGGAGCGCCTCCACGAAGCCGGAGATCTCCGCCTGCACGCCGAGCGTCTCGACTCCGGCGTAAGCGGCTCCGGGAACGCTGGGATCCACGTCGACGTGCACGAACCCGTGCTTGGGAACGAGACCGCTGCTCCAAAAGGACGAGCCCTCGCCCAGCTTCGTGCCGAGCACGAGCGCG
>QGUH01000131.1 GCA_003242355.1 Pseudomonadota bacterium | reverse complement strand
CGGGACTTTGGGGGCCTGGCGTTGGGGAACGGGCGCCCCCCGCGGCGACCCGACCCCGACCCTTGCTGGCTCACGCTCTCCGCGTCCTTCGCGCGCCCCGAGCCCTCCTCGCCCCTCGTCGGCACCCTTTCACTCCGCGACGCGGAGAATCGCCTCGCCGACGCGCTCGACGATCGCGCGCTCGTGCTCGACGTTCGCGGCGGCAGCATCCGCGAGCCGCTGACCCGCATCGGCCCCGGCCTGTATCGCTTTTCCGTCGTTGCGCCCGCGGGCAGCGGCGGTGGCCACCTCGACATCGCCGTTCGCTACCGAGGCTCTCTGCTCCTCGAACGCCGCGTTCCCATCGCCGTCGACCATCACCTCGCGCACGGTGTGGCAACCGCGCGCGGCGGTTGCGCCCTTTCTCCCGCGTCTTCCGCCGCCCGCGGTGGGCTTTCGGATGTCCCGATGACGACGATGGGGGTCGTCGTGCTCGGTCTTTTGGCGATCCGACGTCGCCGCGTCGTCTCTATCGTCGAGTACTGCCGCATCGCCGTACCTGGCTCTTGGGTGATGCGGTGGCGGCGTGTCGTGCACCTCGACGCTTCCCGTCCCTTGATCCTCCGACGTCGCCGCAGCGCCCGTCTCACGGCGTGCCGTCGTAGTGCTCGGGGACGCGTGCCCGACGCCTTTTGGACGCGAAGCGGGTTGGGTCGACGGTTGGAGCGCGCTGTCACCGCGACCTCCGCGGACGAGCTGTTCGAATAGATTCCGAAGGGGGTCGCGCGCGAGCACGTCGCGCACGCGCGTCCGACTACTCGTCGCGAGCGAACAGCACGAGCAACGCGCCGCCGCCGATTGCCACGGCGTCTTCGACGGACGTTCGTGAATCGCGCGGCTGAGGAGGAGGAGCGAGGGGAGCCCCGGTTACGGTGACGTGTTTCGTGTCTTCGGCAGCCGCCGTCGACACCGTCGAGGGCAGGATGCGGCTTGCGACGTCTTTGGGAACGATCACCTGACTCGTGCTCCCGCTTCGCGCAGGAGCGGGCGCCGAGAGCTCGAGCCAGACGTACAGGCGGTGCGGGCGTTCGGGCGCTTCGAGCCACCCGGAGTCCGTGTACGCGGGCAGTGCGACCCACCGCGCCGAGCGTACGCCGGAGGGAAGGTCGACGCGTCGTGCGAGCGGCGCGAGATCCTGCCGAACGGTTGGCTCGGGCGACGACCGGCAAGCCCCGCAGCTCAGCAAGAGCAGCGCCCAGCGCACCGCGCGCACGACTCCCCCCATCATCGACCGAATCCTCGTTTCGACGGGAGCCGCCGCGGCAAACACCGAACGTGCCGTTCGATGCCGTTTTCCGCATTCTTCGGCGCATTCCGAACCATTTGTCGCTCCAGGCGTTCGAGCACGGCGGACGACGCTGCGCGGTTTTCGGGATCAGGGAGGCGGCGGCGCGGGCGGTGGCGGTGGTGGCGGCGGCTGTACGCCTGGCGCCGGTGGGGGAACGGGAGCAGGCGGCTCACGCGTGACGGAGACGTTCGTCACCCGACCGTCCGCGGTCACCTCGAAGCTCACCAGGCGCGTCAGCGACGACACGCTCAGGAACTCGTGTGCGAGCCGAGTGATCTCGAAGCGACCATTCTCGGAATCCGGGATTCCCGTCGCGATGTCCTTCGCGCTCGGGTTGAAGTTGTACATGTCCTCCGCTTCGAGCGTGAGCCGCGCCTCGAACGTTCGCTTCAAGCTCGGCTCCGTGACCACGGTGACCTTCGCGTGCGCCCAGATCACGTGTCCGCCGATCGCCTTCTGCCAATTCTCGGTGGCCGGATAGGGATATCGAAGACGATCCGAGCCCACGGAGACATCCGTGCTCGTCAGCTCGAACGAATCCGTTTGCGGAGCGGCTGGCGTCGCGTTGAGCTTCGTGTCGTGAATCTGGATCGCGCCGCGAACCAGATCGTCGACTGCGGACTCGAGCACCTTCTTCCCGCTCGCGTCCGTCGCGACGAACTTGTCGTAGCTGAACGACCACTGAGCGCCGCCGCCGAACAAAAAGTGCTCGTAAGCGTCCGTGCCGTCTTTCAGATCGGGGCGAAGGAGCTGAGCCCCGCGCAGCATCGCAATCCATTTGGCGAGCGCGGCACGATCTCGGAGCGTGGGCTCTTCGAATTTGCTCGGGTCGATGTTGCCATCCGGACCCGTCAAGAAGCCATGGTCATGGCGAATCGGGGGTTTCGTCCGCGGCCCCTCCGTGAACTCGAGCCGGGCCGGCGGTGGTCCGGGGGTCGCGTCCGTTGCGGTCGTCGGCGTCAGCCCGAGGGCCTGACTCGCGTCCGCGAGCAGGATCGGGCTCGGCTCTTCGATCGTCGCCGCCGCTTTCTGCGGTGGCAGTGGGAAGTCCACGGCCACCCTGAGCGGCACGTCGAGCACGTCGTTCACCTCGAAGGCCGCTTCGGTCTGTCCATTGAGCGAGAGCGACGCGAGCACCTCCAAGTGGCGCGAGGGCCGTTCTTCCGGCACCACGAACAGGAATTCCTCCTGCGTGGTCTGACCCTGGAACGACCGGCCATCGAGCTCGAGGCGCAGGACGCGTCGCGGCCGAACCGTGCGCTGCGTTTCCTTGTCGTGAGGGCCCGGGGTATCGCTCTCGATAGGTGGCGTGTGCTCGAGGTGGGTGCCGCCCTGCGCGCTCCCCAGCACGAACGTGCTCTCCGGCGGATTGCCGCGAGTGGCGACCTCTCCCCGGAGCACGGCGAATGGCCGCGGCTCGGTGCCCTCCTGCCCCCGCCGCCGCTCGAAATACCGTGCAGCGAACACGATCTCGGCAGGCACGCGGCCGTCGCGCTGGGCGAGCGAGCCCGGCGTTCCGAGCTGCGTCAACGACACACGAACGCCGCTCACCGGACCAGAACCCGGCTGGCCCTGCGAAATCGAATCCAAACGAAGCCGCAACCGACGCACCCGGCCCGCAGTCTACCAGCCCCCTCCGCCAACGGATCAAGGAAAAGCTTCCGCTCGAGCGAGCTCCCTGCCCGTGTTGCAGGAACGGTGCCGCCATCACGGTGCCCGACGATTTCCCAAGGCAGGCGCTGGTCGTTCCCTGGGCGTAACGATGCTTGCAACCGCGCCTTCGATCGACCGACTGAGCCTCGTGCCCTCGACGGACCACGAGATCCTCTGGGCGTTGCTGCGTGCTCGGCCGGAGCTCGTGCCGGGCCTTCTGCGGGAAGCGCTGAGCGTGGACGTGCCCGCGTACACGGAATTGCGCGTCGAATCGGCGGAGCTGACGGAAGTCGTGCCGACCGAGTACCGGGCGGATTTGATGGTGCTGCTGGTGAACGGAGTGCCCGTGCTCGCGATCGTGGTGGAGGTTCGGCTCGCGCGGAAGGAGCGTAAGCGGTTCACGGGGCCGCTCTATGCAGCTTGCGTCCGAGCGCGGTACGAATGCGAGGCGGTGGTGCTCGTGGTCACGTCCGAGAGCGCGGTCGCAGACTGGGCGTCGCGGCCCATTCTGCTCGGTCCCGGCAACGTGTTCCGTCCATTCGTGCTCGGGCCTGAAGCAGTTCCCGTCGTCGTCGATCCCGCGCGTGCAACGGAGGAGCCGGAGCTCGCCGTGCTCTCGGTCATGGCGCACGGCGAAGGCGACGTGGATCGCACCGTGGCGATCGCGCTGGCTGCGGCCGCGGGCGCCGAGGCGATTCCGGACTCCGAGCGCCGAGTGCGATGCTACGATCTCGTCGAAACCGGGCTGAGCGACGCGGCAAGGAAGGCGTTCGAAAGGCTCCCCAAAGGCTACGAGTTTCGCAGCGAAACCGTGCGCACCTCGATCGAAAAGGGACGCCTCGAGGGGCGCCTGGAAGGGCGGGCGGAAGGCCGCCTCGATGGGCAGGCTGAGGCGCTCGCTCAAGGAATCCTCAGGGTGATTCTGGCTCGTGGGCTCTCCATCTCCGAGGATCGAAAGCGGCAAATCCTTTCCTGCACGGACGTCGAGCAGCTGGGGCGATGGTTGGAGCGCGCTGCCACGGCGCCGTCGTCGGAAGAGTTGTTCGAATAGAGCTCATGCTCGAAAGCCCGAGTGTGGCGCTTCCCGATCGGTGTTGCGAAGTGCTTTTCGACCTTACCCGGAAAGTCGACCGGGAAATCGAGGTTCGCTCGGGGACACGAGCCGGTCGTGCGTCGAGCCGGTCGAAGCGAGAGGGCGCGAGCGTCGCGCCGAGTTTCCGCCACGCCGAATCGTCCGAAGCGGTCCATGCCATCGCCGATGTTCGTTCGGCACGATCCAGGCGTTCTGGGCCGTCGCGGGGCGAGAGCTCCGCGTTCGAGGAACGAGATAGTGCGCGATGAGGGCGCAGAATCAGTCGGCGTTGAACGGGAGCGCACGCACGCGCGGGCGGAGGGAGTCTGGTAAGCGAGTGAGGGCTTGGTGGATGTCGGGAGCGCCGTAGCGCGCGGAAAAGTGCGAAAAGACGACGTCGCGACCGTTGAAGAGCTCGTGGCGAGCGATGACTTCGTCGAGGTGAACGTGCCCCATGGCGCGTGCTTCGGTCACGGAGACGCGTTGATCCAAAAAGCTGGTTTCGAGGATCAGCGTGTCGACGGCGCCAAGCTCGGGCGTTTGCTCGATGACTTCGATCCGCGTGTCGCCGGTGAAGGAAAGCACGGGGACCTCGTGGGGCTCGTCGAGCACGACGCCTTGGCGGCGCAGGCGGGCGAGCTCGACGCTGGGCAGGCGTCGAAACTCCGCGCGCAATCGGTGCCGACGTTCCCAAATGGTGTAGCCCTGGCTCGGCACGCGATGAAACGTCCGGAACGGTCGCACGAAGCGCCCTCCGGAGAGCTCGTAGTCTTGCTCCGGCTCGAGCGGCACGATGCGGCGCGGAATCGCGTGCCCGTCGAGCTCTCCCGCGGCGTTGAACAGGCGCTCGATCGCCTCGTGGATGGCCGCGGGAACCAAGTAGATGCCTTCCGGCATCTTCATCAGCGCGCGCCGCGCGGCGTGCTGGGTGATCGCGCCGACGTGGTCGAGGTGGCCATGGCTCAACAGCACCCATCTTTGTTTCACGGCGCTGCTCGTGCACCGGCCCATGTCGAAGGCGAGTCTCAGGCTCGGCACCACGATCGTGGTTTCCAATCCGGCGATGCTGATTCCGGAAAGGTCCGGGAAGCGCGCGCTCATACCGGTGCTCGATGCCACACGCGGAGCCCACCCACGCGCTCGAAGCCCGCGCGTTCGGCCGCCACGAGGTCGTCGCCGCGCTCGAACCCGACCAACGGCAGCTCGGGATAGAGCTGCATCGCGAGTCGCGTGCAGCCCGGAAACAGGGGCCCGACGCCCGGCGCGTCGCTGAACACGTTCGAGAGGCCCACGACGTCTTCGGTGCAGCTCAAGGCGGCGGTGGCCACCGATTGTGCCGCGCGCTTGCCGAGCAGGAAGTGGAACCCTGGCTCGTCGAGCAACGCAGGCAAGAACGAACGAACGGACTCGCGCGCGGCTTCGTTGGCCGAAAGGCCCCGCCAGGTGCGCTCCCAGATTTCGAGCTCGGCGGGCGTCGTCACCACCGACCACTCGAGGCGCTCGTCCGCATCGCGCGGTGGCTCGCGCTGCGGTGCACGCACGATCCAACTTGCCTCGAACAGCACGACGAACCCGAGTGGCGTGAGCTCGAGACAGTGAAAAGCGTCTTTGACGCCGAAAACCCGGTGTGGGTCCGCGTCGATCAGCGCCCGAATGGCTGCCAGCTGCGCGTGGCGCCCCTCCGGACCCACGAGCGTCACCAGGTTCGACACATAGGGCGGCACCCAGCCGCGCTGGAGCCAGTACGCGTCGTGGTGCTCCCCGGCCGCGCCGTGGATCTTGCACAGCGTGTCGCACCAGTGCGCATTGTTCCTCGCCGCTGCCCGGCGCACTTCGTCGTGATTCGGGGAGGTGATTCGGGCAGGCACGCCACGAAGCTACCAGCACCCCGCGACCCTTGCCACGGACGGTCCCGAGTCACACACGCAACGCGGGCCACCACGACCCGGACGTCGAAAGAAACGCGGCGGGTAGGTCGCTTCTTCCGTCGGAGCCCTTCGGCGGTTCAGCCCGGTGCGCCGGACAGTAGGCGCGCCGCACGGTTCCGGTGCGGCTCGTTTCGAGTGGCGGCAGAAGCGATGTTTCCTCAACGGGAGGGAACGCCCCTGAAAGGGGCAGCGCGGCAACGGCGGAGGCGGGGTGCTACAGTGCAGCCATGGCCTCAGCGGCCGAAAGGATGCCGAGCTTCGATGAGCTGTATCGAGCGATCGAAGCGCTCCCGCCCGGGTTGACGGGGGAAATTCTCGAACCGGGGGTGATCCGCACGATGGGCCGCCCAGGGGGCAAGCACCGCCTCACCGCCCGCGGTATTGCCCGATCTTTGAGTGGGGACGATCGCTGGGAGGGGGGGACCGGCTGGTGGCTGGAACAGGAAGCGGAAATCCGAATTCGCGACCGGCTCGTGGTGTCCGGTCTTGCGGGGTGGGCGCTCCCCCAGGGCCACGCGATCCCGCCACCGTTCGTGTTCGTGAATCCGATCGTGGAGCTTCCCGATTGGTGTTGCGAAGTGCTTTCCGACTCGACGCGGAAGATCGACCGGGACATCAAGGTACCGCTTTATGCCGAGTCGGGGATCGAGTGGATATGGCTCGTTGACCCCGACGAGCGTTGCGTGGAAGTGCTGCACGTCCGAAACGGAAGAGCCGAGCTCCTCGAACGTCTGGAGGGAGCCGTTCAACGCACCATCGCCCCGTTCACTTCACTCGTGGACACGAGCCGGTGGTGGGTCGAGCCACCCGAGGCGACATAGCGCGAGCACTACGCGGACCTTCCGTGCACACGAAGTCGTCGAAAGGCGTCCTCGCTATCGCTGAGTTCCCCGTACTCGCGTCTCATCGAAACGGCCCTTGGCGAAGCGCGAGAAGGGCGCGGGAGATGCTTCCGAAAGGCTACGAGTTTCGCAGTGAAACCGTGCGCGCGTCGATCGAGAAGGGGGCGGAGGGTTGGCCGAAGGGCGTGCGGAGGGGCGGGTCGAGGCGTTCGCCGAAGAGATTGTGCGGGTACTTCGAGCACGCGGGCTGTCGATCTTCGAGGATCGAAAGCAGCAGAGTTTCGCTTGCGCCGACGGGGAACTGGGGCGCTGGCTGGAGCGCGCGGTCACCGTGAGCTCGGCGGAAGAGCCGTTCCGGTAGGGGGGCAACGGTTCAGCTCGCGGTGTGGGCCAGCGTCGGGCGTGGGGGGAGGTTGCGGAGTTTGTCGGGATTGAGGATGCGGTAAATGGCGGTGATGCGATCGCCGTCGAGGGTGACGGCGGTGACGCCGTGGACGGAGCCGTCGAGCCAGTAGGAGACGACGGCGGGGTGGCCGTTGATGGGCTCGACGGTGGAGCGATAGGCGGCGCCGAATTTGCGGTGGACGGTGAGGAGGAATCGGGCGATGCGGGCGGGGCCTTCGAGTACCTTGCGGGCCGCGTGGACTTTGTTGCCGCCGTCGGAGGTGAAGGTGACGGTTTCGGCGAAGAGGGAGAGCAGAGCGTCGGGGTCGTCGCGGTGGAGGGCGGCGAGAAAACGATCGAGGAAGCGGTGCTGGACCTCGGGCGGGACTACGCGCCGGGGGCGACCGTGGCGCACGCGCTCGTGAGCGCGGTGGACCATTTGCCGGCACATGGGCTCGCTCTTGCCGAGGAGCGCGGCGAGGTCCGCATAGGGAACGTCGAAGAGCTCGCGCAGGAGAAAGGCAGCGCGCTCTTCGGGGCCGAGGCGCTCGAGCAGCGCGACGAACGAGTAGGAGAGGTCGGCGTTGCGTTCGAGCGTGTGATCGGGAGGGAGAACGTCGGCCGGCAGCGGCTCGGGGAGCCAGGGGCCAACGTAGGCGGCGCGCTCGGAGGCAGCACGACGCAGGCGGGG
>QGUH01000130.1 GCA_003242355.1 Pseudomonadota bacterium | reverse complement strand
CCTCTTGGTGGAAAGGATTCGGAGGGTTGGGACTGCTGCGTACTGTGCGGACTTCTACTGAGCGCACGCGGCGCGCGTGACGTTCCAGCGCGTCGCCCGCGTGGCGTCGCGGCACTGGGCAGCCATCGCGCCACGCGCTCCGCGACGCCGAGAGAGCGCGACGGTGGAAAACACGGAATGCTTCGTGCGATTCGAGTGCTAGCCTGCACTGCACTCGCGGCGCGCCTGCATCGCGCCGAGCACCATTCGAGCACAGGGTCGAAAACGTCGGGGCTCGCCGCGCCGGTGTGTGCCGGGCTCGGCGAGCTCTCGGCAACAGACGGGCAAAGGAGCACCAATGACACTCGATTTGATGAAGGAGCGCGGCACACCGCTCTCCAACCAGCGTTTCACGCTGCGCGAGCTCGTTCCGATTCCTCACAGCAAGCTCGACGACGACGCGTTCACGCGGGTCCGCGTCATCCTCATGAACGGCATCGAATCGGACTCGGTCCGCTTCCAGCACCTGCTCGCGCGCACGAGTCGCGACCTCAGGCTGCCGCTCGCGGAGATCCGCCGAGTCGAGCACCACCAGCAGACGATGGTCAACTGGCTGCTCTCGCCCGATTTGTCGCCGCTCGAAACCACGATCGCCTACGAGCAGGTCGCCATCGAGGTGACCGCCTCGCTGGCGCAGCACGAGCCGGATCCGTACCTCGCCCAGGTCCTCCGCTTCGGGCTGCTCGAGGATTTCGACCATCTGTACCGCTATGCGGCGCTGCTCGATCGCCTCGAAGGCAAGGACGCCAACGCGATCACCCAGTGTTACACGGACATCCAACCGGGCCGGCCCACGGCGCTCGAGCACCGTCACCCGGTGGACGATCTCCGGCACCACTACGATCGCAAGACCGCAGCGCCCATCTCGCGCCTGAACACGATGACGCTCGTGGCGGCCGAGTACCAGACGCACGACTATTACATGCACGTGGGTCCCCTGCTCGCGGATCCCGTGGGGCGCATGCTCTACGCCGAGATCGCCTCGATCGAGGAGCAGCACGTCACCCAGTACGAGTCGCTGATCGATCCGGACGAGTCGCCCCTCGAACGGTGGCTCCTGCACGAAGCCACGGAAGTCTACAACTACTACAGTTGCGCGCAGCAGGAGAGCAACCCCCGCATTCGCGCGATCTGGGAGCGCTTCGTGGATTACGAGCTCGGACACCTGCACGCCGTGCGCGAGCTCTTCGAGAAGATCGAACGGCGCGACGCCGCCGAAGTGCTGCCGAGCACGCTTCCGGACCCGATCGACTTCGCGAGCCACCGGGAGTTCGTGCGCAAGGTGCTCAACCAAGAGGTCGATTTCGCGGCGCAAGGAACCGAAATCAAGCCGCGTTCTCAGGCGCAGGTCCCGCAAACGGACGCGTACCGCGACCACTTCCTCTCGGAGGGCAGCGCGTCGGAAGCCGTCGCCGATCGATTCGAATGGACGCCAGGCACCGAGCTTACTCGCCGGCGCCTGCACAAGGAGCTCGACACGCGGAGGTACGCATCATGACCGAAAGCCCGATGAAACTCGGAAAGAACCGAACCGGATGCGGCCTGATGGGCGAACGCAAGATGCAAGCGCCGCCCGTGGCCGAAGCCGACCTCGATCTCGGAACGCTGGCAGCCGGCAACTTGACCCAGAAGTTCCAACAGCAGGCTCCGGCGATCGGGTCGATCCCGCCGCCCGACACGGCCAAGGGCATGCTGGGAGCGGCAGTACAGGCGATCAAAGGCAACAAGCTGCACGTGTACGTCGACAAGCTCGGCGAGCGCCTCGCGTTCGAGCGGGGCGGCGTGCGCCTCTACGACGCGCTGCTCTCGAAGTACGACTCGGCGCGCACGAACGGCGAGCACCTCCCCCCACGCGACGCCATCGAAGCCATTCGGGAGGAGGAGCTCGAGCACTTCCGCATGCTGCACGACACCATCAAGGACCTCGGCGCGGATCCCGCCGCCGTCACTCCCTCGGCGGACCTCGTCGGCGTGCAAGCGCTCGGCCTGATGCAGGTCGTCGCCGATCCGCGCGTCCGCTTCACCGAGAGCCTCATGGCCCTGCTCACTGCCGAGCGCACCGACACGGCCTGCTGGCAGCTCCTGGTCCAGCTCGCGCAGTCGCTCGGGCAGGAGGAAGCGGCCAGGCGCTTCAACGAAGCGCTGCAAACCGAGCTCCGGCACGAGACACTCATCTACAACTGGATCGGCAACTCCGTGACCGAGCAGCTCAAGGTCGCCTGACCCCGAACGCCGGCGAATCGACCCTAGAACGCCGATCAGTCGAGCTGATCGGCGTTCTAGCTTTTTCGCAGGAGCGGTTCGCGCGGCCCCTCCCCATGCGGGTCGCCGTCTTCCGCCCATTTCCACGCGCTCCTCAATCATTTGCGGCTTCGGCTCGCCACACCGGAACGCGGGAGCCGACTCGGCGCTGCGGCCTTTTCTAGGCAAACGAAAGCGCCTCGAGCGACGCCCGGGGGAGCCCGCGGCGGCTCTTCCCCCGAACGTGATAGAGGGGGAGCCGCATGGGCTCCGCTCCTCGCTCCCAAGAACGGACGCCGCTCGTCGTGACCTTCGCCGCGCTGGCCCTCCTCGGGGTGGTCGGGCACCTGCGCGTCGACGACGACTCCTTCCAGCACTTCACCCGCAGCGTGGAGCAGGTGCGGGCCCTCGACTGGAGGACGTTCGCGACCGACGTTTGGAACAAACCGCTTCCCGGGCTCGTCTACGGCATCCCCGGGTTGCTCGGCATCGAGTGCGCTCGCCTGGCCTCGGTCGCCATCACCACGGCTGCCGCCGGATTCACCCTCGCGCTCGCCCGCGGGCTCGGAGTTTCGGCCACTCCGGCGTGGGTCGTCGTGATCTTCTTCCTCGCTCAGCCTCCGGTGCTCCGCGACGGGTTCACGACGATGACGGAGCTGCCGGCCGCGTTGCTCCTCGTCGCCGCGCTCTGGGCAGAGCTCTGCAAGGCCCGCACGAGGCTCGCGGCGTTGCTCGTCGGGCTCGTGCCGCTCTGTCGCGTCGAGCTCGCTCCCGTCACGGCGTTCGTCGGGTTTTGGCTTGCGTTCCGCGCCGTCGACGCCGCACAGCGCACGCATCCCGCGACCGATGCTCGCGTCGGTTCGCAGGAGCGCCGCGTGTCCCCCCTTCGCGGCGGAGCCGGCTCCGCGGAGTCCCTCCCTGCACCGACACGCGGCTCGGCGCCGTCCGCCACGCGTTTCGGTGCGTTCGCGACCGTTCGTCACGCGCTGCTCCCGCTCACGCTCGCGGCCTTGCCGATGTTCCTCTGGCAAATCGCCGGGGCGCTGGTGACCGGAGAGCTCACCTGGTTCTCGCAGCGGTCGTACGGGTACGTGCGCGACTGGGATCTGCCGGGCCTCTTGCGCGTCAACGTGATCGCCGGCCTTGGGCGCGTGCTGCCGGGTCCCGTGCTCGTTGCCGGCGTCTCGGGCGTCGCGTGGCTGATGCGCGCTCGCTCGATTCCGCGGAACGTTCGCCTCGTCGTGCTCGGGATCGTGGCGATCCACTTCGTGCTGCTCAACACGGTCGCCGTGTACCCGCGCGACTGGTACGGAGCGCCGAGTGGCCACGCGGTTGCAGCCATCAATCCGCGCAACTACTCGCCCACCGCGCCGCTCACGGCCCTCTTCGCGACGTTCGGGCTCGTTGCGCTGGTCCAACGAGCCACGCCGAAAACTGCCTTCGTCGCCGCCGCGGCACTCGCTGCACTCGTCGCCGCGTTCAATCTCGACTCTCCCGCCGATGCGATCTCCATCGCGGTCTCGAGCGCGCTCACGCTCGCGCTGGCCGTCCGCCTGCAACGGAGCGAAGGGCTCGCTCGTGAGCGCATCGTCGCCGTCATCGGCGTCGTCGCGCTCGTCGCCCCGCTCGTGGTCCGGCCCTTTTTCTGGTACCCCACGCGCTGGAACGATCGCCGCGCCGAGGCCGTGCTCGCGCTCGCATCGATCGTGCGCTCGACCGAGCCGCGTCCCGCACGCGTGGTTCAGGACCTGTCGGGAGGGCTCGCGCTCCTCGGCGGCATCGACGGGCTCGACGTTGATTGGCGCTGGCCCCACGAGTTCGAGAGCGCGCTCGACGCGGGGGCGCTCGTCGTCACGGAAACGGACCTTCATTTCCAGCCGTTGCCGCGCTACTCCGCGAGCCTACGCACGCGCCTTGCGCTGGGCGACGGAGTAAGCGAAATTCGCCGCCACGCCGCGGAAACGCCGCCTCCATTTTCGACCTTCGATCGCGTCATCGGCAGGAATCGCCCCGTCTACTTCACCGTGTACCGTGTCCTCGACGAGCGCGTCGCCGACCTCGGACAGACCCCATGACCCACACCCCGCTCCTCTCCGTCGTCATTCCTGCATACAACGAGGCAGCGACCATCCGCGAGCTCGTGCAGGCAGTTCAGAAGAGCCCGGTCGACAAGGAGATCATCGTCGTCGACGATTGCTCGACGGATGGCACGTCCGAAAAGCTCGACGCGCTCGCGGCGGAGATGCCCAACGTGCGCGTGTTTCGGCACCAGCGAAACCGGGGCAAGGGCGCGGCGCTGCGCACCGGGTTCGCCGAAGCGCGCGGGCGCTTCGTGATCGTACAAGACGCGGATCTCGAGTACGACCCGCAGGAGTACCCGAAGGTTTTGCAGCCGTTGATCGACGGCAAGGCCGACGTCGTGTACGGCTCGCGCTTCGCCGGCGGCGAGGCGCACCGCGTTCTCTACTTCTGGCACTACGTCGGCAACCGCGCCCTCACGCTGCTCTCGAACGGATTCACCGATCTGAACCTCACCGACATGGAGACCTGCTACAAGGCCTTCCGTCGCGAGATCATCCAGTCGATTCGGATCGAGGAAGATCGATTCGGGTTCGAGCCGGAAATCACGGCCAAAATCGCCAAGCTCGGCTGCCGCGTCTACGAAGTGGGGATCTCGTACTCCGGGCGCACCTACGAGCAGGGCAAGAAGATCGGGTGGAAAGACGGCGTGCGCGCGGTCTACTGCATTCTCCGCTACAACCTGCGGCGGGGCGGGGCCGGCATTCAGCCCTTCGCGGCCACGTCCACGAGCGCGCTCGATACTCCGGTCGACGCCGAGCCGGGCTCCATTCCGCCTCGGAGTGCGATCATCACGGCGAGGCCGTCGCAGGACGCCCAGGCCCGCGTCGGAACCGACGACGCCTGAGCCCGAGCGACGACGGATAGGACGAGTGCCCGCGCGGAGAGCGGCCTCGCCGAGCTCACCGCGCAAAACTCAAAGCTCGCGATAGGCGCCTTCGACGACGAACAAATCGTCGCCGTCGGAGACGGTGAACACGCCCCAACAGGCGAGCTTCGTCTTCGCAGCGAAGATGAGATCGTCCTCCGCCGAGCCGATGGGGCCGAGCACGGCGAGGTTGGAGCGATGCACGCCCCAGGAGCCGCTGCCGTGCTGGCGGATGGCCTTTGCCAGCTCGGCAGCCGCGGCGTCCGCGCTCTCGAGCACCGCGACGCGCAGACGCACGGGCCGGTCGGTGCCGACACCCGTGACGTTCAAGTAGACGAGATCCGCGCGCGGGCGTTCGACGCGCGCGTCGATGCGCTGCCGATCGAGGAACGTGACGAGGTGATTGGCGTCGAGACGCGCCGTCTCCGGACGCAGATCTTCGCCGGAGCATACGCCGCCGCGGAATCGGAGCGCCTCCAGACTGGAGCCAATCGGTCGCTCCTCGACGTAGCTTGCGGCATCGGAGCCGTCCACGATGCGGAACATCGGCGCGCTACACCCCTGACCGAGCAGGGCGAAGAGCGCACCGACGACGAGGAGCGAGCGTCGCATGCGCTCGCTTTTATCAAAGCTCGCTCCGGGTTCGAAAGAGGCCGCCCGCCCGGTGGCCATCACGCGCCTCCGCGCCGCGCGCGTTGCAGGGGCGGGACCCGTTTTGCTAACCTCCCCCGGCCGTGGCGTCGCGCGTTCGGTTGTTCGGCCTGTACGGGGTGATCGGCTCCGTCGCCCTCGCGTGTGGTGGCGCCCCCGAGTCCGCGACGCGCAATCGCACGTTCTACGACTGGCAGGTGGCGACCGAGTCCGGCGCCCTGCAAGCGTTCGAACGGCCCTATCCGCCGCTCGATTTGCCGGAGGCACCGCCGCGCCCCGGGTACGCAGGCGTGAGCGTCCTCGAAGGCGGCGTGCGCCTCTCGCGCCCCATGAACTGGAAGCTGCGGGATGCCGGCAACGTGCCGGGGCAGCGCTACGTCAGCTACATCTCCCCGAACGCGTATTCCTTCGCCATCTACGAGCGCCCCGATCCGCGGGGCGACGACTGGAAAGAGGTGATGCGCCGGTACGAGGACGACGCGCAGTCGGTCGGCGCCAAGGTCGTTGCCTCGCAGATTCCCGTCGCCGTCGCGGTGGGCCAAGGGCGGGCGTACACCATCGAGCGCGAGGTGGAGGCGGCCAAGCGCCCGTTCGTGAGCAAGAGCCGCGAGTACGTGATTCGCGGCGAAAATCGCATCGTGCTCGTGCAGATCGTCTACCAAGGGGAAACGCTGACGCAGGTCACCGACGAGCTGTTGCGGGTCCTCGAAACCCTGGAGGTGCTGTGACTCGGCGTCCGCGACTCGAGCGTTGGGCGAAAGCCCTGGCCGGCACACTCGGCCTCGCCGGGCTCGTCGCGTGCAGCTCGAAGGTGCAAACCACGAAGATCGAGGATCGCGCGCGGCGGAACGTCCCGATTCCGATCTGCCTCCAGTCGCTCGAGCGCCGCGGCGTCGCCGGCGTGGTCTCGTCGCTCAAGCCCGAAGACTACTGGTCGATCGTGCTCCCCGGCTTCGATGCCGCGTCGTCGTCGCTCGACACGAGCGCGCCCAACTGTGCCGGCCGCCCCGCGTTCGACCCGGCCGAGCTGCGCGACGTCGAAGGCCCGCGCGCCGGAAACATCCCGGTGAAGGTCGACCAGGCGATGGTCGCCGCGGGTCCCGACGGGTTTCGCGTGGTGTGGCTCAAGACGCACGAGCTCGTCGGCGGCCACGCCACGGGTCCGCTCGCGCTGCTGCGCCCGCGCGAGGGCTACGCCGAGGTCTACGCGATCGGCACCTACCGCGGGAACCCGAAGACTTCGCGCTTCTCGCTCGAACGCATGGGGCCGCATCTGTTGATCGCGGCCACCGACGACGGCTGCGCCAAGGTCGAGCCCAACAAAGCGTGCGAGACGCAGTACTCGGTGTACCTCCTGCGGGCGGGCCACCTTCTGCGCGCGGCGACTTTCCCCCTCGATCGCATCGAGTACCGGCACACGCCGGGCTCCGGTCTCGCAGAGTTCCGCCTGACCGCAACCCCCGTTTTCCAGGAGAGCTCGCTTCGCGTCGTCGAACAAGTCGTCGTGCGCGACGGCATGCAAAACACCATCCGCAAAGCGGACCTCGAACGCGTCTTCACCCTCCGCCCCGACGGCACGCTCGTCGCCAGCGCCGAATCCCTCTGGGCCGAAATCAGCGACGGCCGATGAACGGCTCGTCGCCGCGGAGCACCCTCCGGCGGCGGGCCGAGGGTCGCTCCCGCTATCGAAGAGCAGCGATGGTGACGCCGCCTAATGGGCAACGATGGGAGTCGTGGGGCCTATCGGCGTCACGCGGCAGCTCGATCGAAGGCCCCGCCTTGCTCCGCGACGGGCTCCAAGTGGCGCCCGGCTAATGTTCCCCGGTGCGGGAGCTCAACCTCGGCCACTTCGCCGGCGGGTGCTCCACGGCTCTTTGGGCCGTTCTCGGCGCGAAGGGGCCAGGAGTGCGTCACGGGAACGGCGCGTTGCATCGGTCTACGAGCTCAGCCGTCAGTTCCCGCGAGCGAAGCGAACCGCGTCGGCGTGCTCGAGGAGCGGTGAGCCCCTGGTGGAGGACTCCGGCGG
>QGUH01001070.1 GCA_003242355.1 Pseudomonadota bacterium | reverse complement strand
GCACGGGGGTCTGAGCCGGTGCCTTTGGTCCCCGGGCTCGGCTCTGGGCGCACTATCGCTTCGACGAAACGGAAGGCACGGTCGCGGGCGACTCCGTCAACGGTTGGGATGCAACCGTGTACGACGCGAAGGCGCAGTGGGTGGCGACGGGCAAGATCGGCGGCGCGCTGCGTCTCGGTGGCGGCGCGAACGGGCAGGCATACGTCGATTTTCCGGTGAGCACGTTCGACTCGCTGGAAGAGATGACGATGGCGATCTGGTTCTACCGCGAGGCGCAGACCGTCTGGTCGCGCGTGTTCGACATCGGATCGTCGGAAACGCACTGGATGTACTTCACGCCCCACGCGGTGACGTCGCTCGAGGGACCCGGGACGCACGCCGCGCTCGACATCGCGAACCAGATCACGGTCGAGCTGCACGACGTCACCTCCGTGCCCAAGCTGCAGACCTGGACGCACCTCGCGATCGTCTGGAACAGAGACCTGTTCCAGTACTACATAAACGGAGAGCTCATCGCGGAGGACACGTCGCCGATCTACACGGTGGCGGAGTTCACCGCGGCGCACCCGCCGGGGGAGACGATGCGCGGATGGCTCGGGCGTTCGAGCTTCTCGCCCGACTCCGACTTCACCGGCATGTTCGACGATTTCCGGATCTACGGCCGCACCTTGTCGCCCGGGGAGGTCAAGGCGTTGTACGAGCTCGCAGAGGAGCCGGAGGAGTGAGAGTCGTGAACGAGCACAGGATGAGTATCGCTGCCCGCTCGCGGAGGCGTTCCGTGCGCGCCGGCGTTCGCTACGGGCTCGCTCTGATTGGCGTGCTCGGCCTGCTCGCCCTGCCCGAGACGGCGCGCGCGGACGCCGACTCGTGCATGGAGCTCCACGCGTCCGGGCAACGGGAGCGCCGAGCCGGGCAACTGCGCGCGGCCTCGGAGAAGTTCATGACGTGCGGCTCGGACGAGTCGTGCCCGCAACAGGTGCGCGCGGACTGCATGGACTTTTACGCCGAGGTCGAGCGCGTGCAGCCCACGGTGATCTTCTCGGTCGTGGATCAGCACGGCGGTGACGTCACGAACGTCGTCAAGGTGTACTCCGGCGAGGAGCTCATCGTCGAAGGGCTCGACGGGCGCGCCGTCGCGGTGGATCCCGGGCAGCACACGTTCCGCTTCGAGCTGCCGTGGGGCGAGACGATCACGAGCGAAGCCTTGATTCGCGAAGGCGAGAAGAACCGCGTCGTTCTGATTCGGACCGTCGATCCGAACAAACCCGCGACGCTGGAGCCCATGGCGGAGCCGGCAGGCCCCGCGCCGGCGACTCCCCAGGCGCCGCCTCGAAAAACCGAGCCTCCGAATCGCACACCGGCGGGATTCTTGGTCGCGACGGGCGTCGGGATCATGGCGATCGGCACGGGCACGGTGTTCTCGCTGCTCGGCCGCGGAACGCACCAAGATCTCGCCGACTGCTCGCCGCAGTGCGACCCGGCGCTGAAGAGTGACTACGAGAGCATGAAGCGCAACTACCTGATTGGTGACATTGCGCTCGGGGCCGGGGTCCTGTCGTTGGGTGTCGCGACCGTGATCTATCTGACTTCGGGGGGAAGCTCGCGCACCGAAACGGCGGCTACGCAGGCGCCGCGTTTGAAGCTCACGCCCGTTGCCACGCGGGAGGGCGCGAGCCTCGTCGTCTCGGGTACCACCTTTTGAGCACGCGTTTCGACATTCCCCGAGGTGCGCTGCGAGGATTCGTGTGTGCGCTCGCGCTCGCGCCCAGTTTGGGCGTGGGCTGCATCGAGCTCAACGAGCTGCCGCCCGGAGGCAACGGCGGCGCTTCCGGCCACGGGGGAGCGCCGCCGGGCGGCGGAGCTCCGACACACGGAGGAAGCTCCGGAGAAAGCGTGGGCGCCGAGGGCGGCCGTGGCGACGGTGGCGGGGATTCGGGCGACGGGGGAACCGCGGAAAACGTGAACGGTGGGAGCGGCGGCTCTGCGGGCGACGAGCCCGGCGACGGCGATGCCCCGGGAAGCGGAAAGGGGGGGGCCGGCGCCGGAGGGGGCGTTGGGCGGGGGGGGGACGAACCCGGGGGCCCGGGGGGCCGCGGCGGCGGGACCGGCCCCGGGGTGGG
>QGUH01001069.1 GCA_003242355.1 Pseudomonadota bacterium | reverse complement strand
CCGGCGATTGCCCGCGGGCTTGGTCCTCGAGCCTGCTGGTGGTGGTGGTGGAGCCCGGGGCGTGTTGGAACGTGAGGATGCCCCGCCCGAGCTCGCCGTCGCGAACGAGCGTGTATCCCACGGCAAGCTGTTTGACCGGGGTCCCATCGACGCCGAGGGCGGCGACCGCCTCGAGCGTCAGTGAGTCGACTGCATCGCCGAAATCGTAGCTTCCGACCTCGAGCAGGCCTTCCTCACGGTTGGCGAACACCTTCACGCCAGAAGGAGTTCCCACGATCCAATCCGCCGCTTCGTCGTCATCGATGTGTCGCGCGAAAATGCGCGTATACGGCAGGTCGATGGGGACCTCGCAATCGACGGGCTCGAACTTCACCTCGTCGGAGTACGGGTCCGACCTCAAGATTCGCAACGATCGCGTCGACCCAACGGCGGAAGCCTCGGCGAAGAACAGATCGTGAATACCGTCTTGATTGAGATCGTACTGGAAGACGAGCTTTCCGTAGTTGGCATTCACCGGCAGGGGCACGCGCCGGCCGAGCCGGAGCTCACACCCGGGCTCGAGCTTCGCCTTGAGGTCCTCTCCATCGAGAAGGAGACCGAGTGCGGGATCCACGGGAGCGGGGCCCGTGTAGACGCAGCTCGACCCGAGCGGCGGCACGCCCGCCCCTCCGCCGGTGCCAGCACCGCCGGTGCTCCCGCCCGCGCCGGCATCGCCCGTGGTTCCGCCGGCGTCGTCCGTGGTCCCCGCCGTGCCGCCCACCGCGCCAGTATCGGTGTCCGCTCCGGCGCTGCCTCCGGACGCATTCCCGGTGCCGCCGTTCGTCGAAGGAGTGCCTTCCTCATCACCGCTCGTTCCGGCGTCGCCCGGCGCGCCGCCCTCGAGAGGTTCTGGCGAGCCGCCCGTCGTGGCGCCCGCATCGCCCCGCTCACCGGAGCTCCCCCCGTCCCCGTCGGCAGAGGGCGTGCCATGGCTCGTGCGACCACAGCTCGCGGCCAGCAGTACGATGCCAAACATTCCGCACGCGCTCCTCGACCACGACATGGCGGCGAGCCTAGCACGGAGCGCGTGCGCCCGGGTTCCGTTGCATGCTTCAAATGCGTTCTCGTACCGGTGTTCGATCTTTCGAATGGGACTGCGTGCATCGAAACGAGCCCGGTGGATCGAGAATCGCCCGTCTGCTCCGGCGCTTTTCTAGAGCCGTGAGCAGAATCCGAAGATGGCCGTGGTATCGGGCTCTTTGGGGCGTGTGACGCAGAGCTTGGTGTCGGGGTCGCAGGTGCCGCTGAGGCACATTCCGTCCCACTCGCAAGCGGAGCCGTCGGGGTGTTTGGCGCGGCAAATGCTGGTGCCGTCGTCGGTAGACTGGCAATAGCCCGTATCGTCGCAGATCGTGCGGGGGGAGCCGTTGCAGGGTTGCCCGGGGGGAACGCGCGGGGTGCAGATGCCTGGGTTGAGGCTGCTGGGGTCGCCCCCGGTCTCGGTGCGGCACTCGCGCGACTGACAGGTTACCGAGTGCTCGCAGGAGGCGCCGTCCTCGATCAGCGGTAGGCAGCTATCATAAGGAGGGTTGTCTCCGGGACCGCAATAGAGGCCGGCTCGCGCTTCGCAGACCACGCCACTCGCGACGGGCCTGGGATCCACGATGGGATAAGCGTACGACACGGCGGCCACCGTGCCATTTTGCAAAACGTGACCGAGACAGGGAGTGTCGCCGGGGCGCCCGCGCTCGAGGCGGAGACAGATCTTGCCGGTAGGGCTCCCGCCGGGTCTGCCCCGGGTCGGATCGGGGCTGCACAGCGTGATTGCCCCCGCGTTCCCGGCGCAGTCGGCGCGCTGCACGCACGGCTCTCCGGGTCGTTGCGGGCCGCTCGGTTCGTAGACCAGGCGCTGGCAGGCGTGTGTGAGGTCTCCCACGTCCGGGAAGCAGTGAGGGGTCGAAGCGGCGAGGCGTTGGAGATCCGCGAGGCACGCCGCGCGCACCGAGGGATCGCGGCTGAGACCGGCATGGAGGAAGGCTGCTTTGCAGCCCTCGATGTCCGCGGTCTCGCGTGCTTCGTTCGCGATGCAACACGCTTACAAGGGGCGCCAGAGTCGGGCGCGAGAGATCGCCCTTTGTGGT
>QGUH01001068.1 GCA_003242355.1 Pseudomonadota bacterium | reverse complement strand
GCGCCCATGCTGGGCGCACAACGAAACGGGCTGCTTCCCGATCGGGAAGCAGCCCGTTGTCGTCGGCGAACGGCTCGCCTCAGCGAGCGGCCATCACATGGCCTGGGCGCCTGCGCCGCTCAGCGCCTTGCCGAGGCAGGCGATGAAGGCGATCGCACCCTTCACCGGCACCTCGCTGGCGAAGCGGAGGAGCTGCCGTTCGCTCGCGGGGCAGTTCGCCAGCAGCCCGAGCTCTTGGTTGCTCGGCTCCCCGTTGTTGTCGAAGCCATCGACGTAGCAGTAGCCCTTCGGCGACGTCGGATCCGCCTGCTGCGTCTGGCACCGGTTGAGGGCCTCGCCCTCGTACTGCTGGACCTCGCACAGGCAGAAGGCCTCGCACTCGATGCCGGTCCCTTTCCCGCACTGGCCATCTTCCGCGAGCCGCTGGCGGACGACGGGACCGATCTCCGGTGAAGTGGGCTCGATCCGGTCCGGCAGCAGGGGTCCACCGCAGGGCGGACACACACCGTTGACGTCCGGCGGAACCGCCTCGATCACGGTGCACGGCACCCGACCCGTCGCCTGGTCCACGTCGAGCGGACGTGGCAAGCACCGGCCCTTGAGGGCGTCCTTGAGGCGATCGACGATGGCGTTCACGGCCGGGTTGTAGCCGTAGTCCGGATCGCTCCGCGGGTTCGCCGACTCGACGACCTTCGGGCAGATCGAGGCGACGATCGCATTCTTCGTGAGGCTGCCGAAGCCGCGGAGCACCTGGAGGATGCGCGTGCCCGGATAGGCCTTCGCGTGCGTCTGCGTGAACTGCTGGCAGAGCGGGCGATTGGCGGCGATGTCTTCCGTCTTGCAATCGCAGCCCGTCGTGGCCGGAACATCCTGGCAGTTACGCGTCTCTGTGAGGGGGAAGATGCACGCGTACTGCAGGTCTTCCGGCACCGCGTCCGAGAACTCGTGCCCGTTGATGGGGTTCGCGGTCTGGCTCGTGGTGGAGGCGTTCGCGAGCGTGTAACCGAGCCCCGACGGGTGCTCCTGCGGAACACCGGGCACCGTGGTGCGATCCCGGAACGTTTCCACCATGAGCCCGTCCTTCGGGAACTGGCCGTTCTCGCTCAGGATCCAGCTCCAACGCCCCTGCGCCTCGAGCTCGTCGTAGGTCAGGTACCGAAGCCGGCGTGGCGCCGTCCAGCTCTCCTCGTCGGAAATGTCTTGCCAGGGCACGCCCACGATGCCCGCCAAGAAGACGAGGCTTCGGTCTCGGGCAGTCGCCCCTTCCGGCGCCGCGTAGAGCGGGTTGACGACCAGATCCGCCTGATCGATCTTGCCGTCGCCGTTCTGATCGGTGCGCGGATAAATCCGCGGCTGGACGAGAGCCTGGACGTACTTTTCGACCGGATGCAAGAGGTCGAATCCGAAACGGCGCTTCTGATCCCAGCAGCGGAGATTGTTGTGGTCCGTTTCCTGCGTGTGCGAAACCGGTGAGCACCCGGGGTCCGTCTCCGGCAAGGGGCAACCCTGCGGCACGAAATTCGGGTCGGTCTTGCACGACATGCAGCAGGTGTTGTTCGGGTCGGTTTCGCAGATGCTGGTCGCGCGCGGCAGCACGGTTCCGTCCGTTCTGCCCACGAGCCAGCCCTGGCCGTAGTCCACGATCGAGCAGTCGTTCTCGTCCGTGAGCATCACGATGGCGACCAGGGAGTCGTGCCGGAGAAACGCCCGGCGCTGCTCGAGGATGGTCTGATCCACCCCCCTCGCCACGGTGAGGTTGGTCGCCTCGTCGATGACCACCTCGGCGGGGGGCTCGGGATCGATCAAGAAGCGATACCAGGACTCGAGCGACGCCTCGTAGCCGCAGCCCTGCTCGCGCGCCTGGACGACGTGCTCCTGGAACGCTTCGACGAACTCCCGGGCGTCCGAGATGCCCGGCGGAGTGTTGCGCGGACGCTGCGTGTCCGGATCCCACGCCAAAAAGCCCATGTTGTTCCAGCTCACGAGCGGCGCCGGACGCAGACCCGGCGTGGCGATCAAGCCCGCCTGATCGTCCCCCAGGAAATCCGCCCCTCCCTCCGCCAACGCGGCGGGGCCGGGTCCCCCCCCGTTGCCGCCAATCTCGGAGGGGAACACCCCCATTG
>QGUH01001067.1 GCA_003242355.1 Pseudomonadota bacterium | reverse complement strand
TTGTTTAAAGAAGAAGCGGGCAACCGGATAGGGCTCCCGCTCGGGGGGTCGGGAGTGTGTAAAAGTTCCATGCGGGTTACCCGTCGAACGGTGCAACCCCCGCGCCAGCGCGTCGGAGGGCTCGAACGGGCGCCGAGACCTCGACGCCCGTCGCCGTTCCTCTTCTTGCGTTGCGGATCGGAAGCCGGCGCCGAGACCTCGACGCCGGCCAGGGCCTCCATTTGCTTTCTTCGCGTTGCGGAGTCACCGAGGGGCGCCGAGCCTCGTCGTTTCTCCGTGAGGCTCACGCGAAGAGGAGCTCGGGCCGCGAAGCTCAATCGAAGAGGAACTCGAGCACGAAGCCGTCCGGATCCTGCGTGTAGAGGCGTCCACGCACGTCTTCCCACGGTGCGCCGAGCTCCCGCAGGCGCTCGAGCAGCAGGGGGCGTTCTTCGAGGGACGTGCGCAGCGCGAGGTGCTGACCGCGGTCGGTCCGAGTTGCTGCCGTTTCCCGGGGCACGAGCGCGAGGCGCAACGCCCCGGCCGTGATCACCAGGTGCCCGGCGCGCTGCTCGGCGGTTCCCGCGAGGAGGCGCGAGTAGAACTCGAGGCTCCGGGCGACATCGGTACAGGCGATTCCAACGTGGTCGATACGAATGGGCATGCTGCGGACTCCATGAGGAGCGGCGCACACGAAGGCGCCGCGCCGCCTGCCATGGGTCCTCGCGCAGGCCCATCCCGCGCTGGACATGTGCCCCTCCGGGGAGGGGTGCCCGGGGCTTACCGGAACCGGGCCACCTTTTTAGGAGGTTGGGCTCGACAATCTTACGGCATGCGGGTGGATCGCGGTAGTGGGCGTGAGCGCCGCCGCGCCGGACCGCGTCGCAGTGTGGGCGCTTCCACGCAGGCCATCGTCGCGACGACGCCCTCCTTCTCGACGTCAGTAGCCTTTGCAGGGGCGGCCGCCGCAGCTCGTCCAGCGGCTCGGGCGGAAGGTGGTGATGTCGGGCAAACCGAGCTCCCACGGCGGCGCGTGGGGGAGGTCGGCGTGACTATCTTGTGCGGACAGCACGGGAAGACAGCCTGCGCCCGTGCGCGCGAGGAGCGCGCGCGTGGTGGAGCTTTGGTAGTAGAAGCGGTACTGCTCGGCCCAGTTCTCCGTGCTCGTCTTCACGCGGAACGGCATGCAGTAGGGGCTGACACACCCTTTCTCGCGCTCGACGGGCGGCAAGCGATCGCAGGTGTTCGATTCGGTACACGTGCGCGCGCACGGTGGCAGCGTCACGGCGCCGGGCGCGCCGTTTATGACGTTGTACATCACGAGGTGACCGAGCTCGTGCAAGAACACGGGGCTGAAATAGGGGTGATCGGCGGGCAAGTCGTCGAAGCGCGTCTCGTCTTCGTTGACGTGATAACTCCAATAGCTTCCGTGATTGCCGTACGCCCAGTGGTTCACGTCGAGGAACAGGTGCTCGTGGAGCCACAGGGTGCGGCCGTCTCGTCCGTCGTCGGGGCTCATGCGGTCGAAGGGCGCGATGCCGTGCTCCTTGGGGTGGTTGTCGATGACGATCCGTTCGAGCACCCGGACGTGATGCCAGGGAACGCGCGCGAGCGTGTTCGCGATCGCGCGGAACCAGCCCGCGTCGATCGTTCGGGCGACGCGGCTCGGTTTGCCGTTGCTGCTCCGACTGCCGGGCGGCCACGCGACGACGATGCAGTGCGTTCGGCGCGCGCCACCGACGATGCGCTCGATGCGCAGCGGTTGCGCGAAGTATCCGTGCACCGAGAAGTGTCGCTTCGGCGTGCCCGGTTCGACCAGGATGCGCCGTGCGTCGTGCGCGCACACGACGCGAGTGGCTTCGTCCGCGGAGACCGGCTCATCGTCTTCTCGGAAGAGCCCCGGCGCTGCTCGAACGCCACTGGCTGGAGTGGCGGACACCGTTTCGGTACGCGCGGCCGTGAGCGAAGGAGGGGCAGGGCGCGCTGACTGCGCCGGAGCGCTCGCGGCGACGGCTGGGCCGTCCGCTGCCGCACCGGGGGCACTCGCTACAGCGGACGCCTCCGCCGCACCCGTCACGGAAGGGGCGTTGCCGGGGGGGGGGGGGGGGGGTTGGGGGTGGGGTGGCGGCGCGCGCGGCCGAGGGGGG
>QGUH01000129.1 GCA_003242355.1 Pseudomonadota bacterium | reverse complement strand
CAAGCGCCCCAAAGGGGTCCGTCTGGTGCGCTAACTGAATTGGCCAGTTAGGACGACCTCAGTCTATAGGATAAACTTCAACAAAGGCGACGAGGGAGCGCATCACGAACACCTTCACCTACAGCGCTACGAACGCAAGTGACAGAACGTGATCTTGCAGGGAGCCTACGGGATACGATAGTTGCTTGGCTTTGTTCCAACGAGGAACTGAGAAGGGACATGGTTTGCAGGCGCGGTCAGCACGGATGGGCCGAGTCGAACGGTCGGTTTGCCGGTCAACAAGTTGAGGCTGCAGCTACGGCCTAGGGGCAGCGTGGGACGCCGCAGCGGAACGGAAACGGTTGCAGCCGTACTGCTGGCCTTTCTCGAACAGCGCACATGGCGCCAAGCGGACCTCGCGCGCCACGTCGGCGTCGAGCGGAGGCAACTGGTCCGCGTGCTCGATGACCTGACGCGCGCCGGCTTCCCGCTCGAACGGGAGGAAGACCATCCGCACGTGTATTGGTCGGTGCCGAAGCAGTGGTTTCCGGGAGGGGTGGCGTTTTCGGGGGAAGAAGTGGGCGACCTGGTGCGGGTGCTGCAGCGGGCACCGCAAAGTGGGCAGCGAGACCGGCTGCTGGCGCGGGTGAGTGGGTGCGCGGTCGGCTTCGGCGCTGTGGTGGAATCGAGCGGCGGGCCGTTGGTCACGCGGACGTTGAGTCCCGCGGAAGAGAGCTGCCTCGCGGTGCTTCAGCAATCGGCCGAACGGAAGGCGGCGGTCTATGCCCGGTATTACACGCTTTCGCGCGGAGATATCGGGTGGCGGTTCCTATCGGCGCACCGGATTCTCCTCGATCGCGGGCGCTTCGTGGCGACGTGCCATCGCGACGGCCGGCTCAAGTGGTTTCGGTTGGACGGGGTGATCTCGGCGGAGCTTTCGGAGCGCGAGCCGTTCCGCGACACGGAGGCGGCAGAGGTCGACCGGTTCATCCGCGAGAGCGCGGATGGGTATCACTCGGGCGCGCCTGCCGTCTGCTGCACATTTCGCGTGAAGCTGCCGGAAGCCCGGTGGGTCCGCAGTCACCTGCCGCTTCCCTGCCAGGTGAGCGAGGAAGGCGGCGAGCTCGTGGTCACCGCAGTCACCGCTGGCCTGCAATCCCTGGCGCGGTTCCTGGTCGGGCTCGGGCGCTCGGTCCAGGTCGAGACGCCCGAGCTGAGGCGCCTGGTAGTGGACCTGGCTCAGGAAGCGCTCGAGACGAACCGCGAGCCCTCCGTGAGCGAGAGCAAGCCTGAACATTTATCTGGCGGGCGTATTCAGCCCGCCGAATAGGGCGCGCCGCGAGGGCAAGATGAAGTGGATGAGAAACGTCGAGGGAAGCCGTGGAGCGCTCTCGCGCTTGCCAGAAGGCCAGCGTCCATCTCCCTGTGAAGAGACGCTGCTCGAGCGCTTCCTTCGCCGGGGACGCCCGTGCACTCGACAGCGCCCGGTTCGAAGGGAAGTTCCGGTGCGGAGCGGCCCGCGCGTGCGGCGCCCTAACGAGCAAACGCCCAATCCCAACTTCGACGTAGCCCGTTCGAAAAAGCCTCACTCATGGAGAAGAAACAGTGACCAAGCTCAGCTACGACATTCTGTCCAACGCACTCGCTTCCGGCGCTGCAGGGTTCCGCGCAGTTACCAAGCTTCGACCGCTCGGCGGACCTGACGACAAGGTCTTCCCGCCGACGTTCGGTGAAACGATCGTCGTGAAGCTCGACAACGGCGAAGAGGTCCGCACCAAGTACGCGGTCGAGCGCCGCCGCATGGACGGACAAAGTCGGCTCTGCGTGCTTCTCGATTCGGTTGCGAGCCAGGCAAACCGGATGGAGGAAGCGCTTCAACACGCCTGGGATGAAGGTCGACTTGCGTTTCCGATCGTCCGCATCGACTTCACCGGCGAAGCGCATGAAGATCCGCGGCTCGATCTGTCGACCATCGGCGGCAACGGCTATCTGACTTCGCTTCAGGCGCCGCACCGTCTCGCCGATGCGCTCTTGCGCGACTCGCTCCTCGACGGCATGCGCTTCCGCGCTTCGGCCGTCGGTCGCGCGTTCACCGAGGCCTCGCCGCATTACGCCACACCCGTCTACAAGTACTCGCCTGCCGCGCTCGTCTTCGGAATGTGGGACTCGACGGGCCCCAAGGGCGGGCAGGGCGCCAAGTTCCAGCGTGCGCTCGTCTCCGAAATCGTCGGCGTGGGCGTGGAGTTCGGTCGGAAGACGGCTTCGCGCATCGATCCGGCAGGCATCGAGCTCAACGCGGGGCCCGTCTATGCCGCCGCCGATGCCGAGGAAGAGTGGACGATCGACGAAAAGCAGGCTCGCCGCGAAAAAGGGAAGCCCGTGCTCTTCAGCCGGAAGGGCGGCGACAAACCCGGTAGGCCTTCCAACATCAATCACGGCAACATCAAGCCGTCAATCGACAGCGAAGCCGGCGGCGTCACCGTCGACTACGCGCAACAGATCACAGTGCTCTCGCTCCCTGCCCTTCGCAGGCTCCGCTTCCCGAAGGACGTGGCGGACGAGCCCGTCGCGCCCGAGCGCCGCACCCAGGTCGAGCTCGGCGCACGCGCTGCGCTCGCAGCGCTCGGGCTCGCGGCCGTTTCGCTCCAGCGCGCACAGGGCTACGATCTCCGATCGCGTTGCGCTTTCGTGCCTGAGGGGCCACTTTCGTTCGAGCTACTCGATCGCGATGGTGCCGTGAAGGGCAATTACACGCTCGAGCCCGAGGACGCCGTTGCGCTCGTTCAGGCGGCCGGCGAAGCCGCGCGCAAGGTCGGGATGGCGTGGCCCACGCAGGCCATCGATCTCAAGCCCGCGCCCAAGCTCGTGGCGCTTCTTCGCAAGAGCCGTGAGGTCACCGCGCAGGGTGAGGCGGAAGCCGGAGAGGACTGATGTTGGTCCTCGAGATTCACTTCCTGGCGCGCCGTTATGCGGCTACACGGTTCAACGATCGGCGACGGGCCGAGTGGCCGCCGCATCCTGCGCGCGTGTTCTCGGCGTTGACGGACGCGCTTTACGCCGAAGGTACGCCGCAAGAAGGCGAGCGCGAGGCGCTCCGCTGGCTTTCCGCAGCCCCTGCGCCGGAGATCTACGCATCGAGCGCCGAGGCCAGGCTGCAAGAGCTCGTCTACGTACCCCCCAACGACGTGGCGGTCCTCGCCAACATCGACGCGCAAATCGGGAAGTACGAGGAGGCGCTCGCCGCATTCGAGTCGACCGCGGATCCGAAGGCCAAGAAGAAGGCCGAGAAGGAGCTCGCCAAGGCCAAGGAGCAGCTTCTCAAGCGGTCGGCCGCGAGCGCGGCCGACGACGGAAAGGGGAGCGTGAAGAGCGCAGGCGAGCTCATGCCAGAGGGCCGCGGGAAGCAGCCGCGCACGTTCCCGGTCGTGATTCCTGAAAGCGACGTGGTGCACATGGTGTGGGCGGAGGCGCCCTCCGAAGACGTCGTTCGGGCGCTCGACTCCATCGCTTCGCGCGTCGCGCGCCTCGGCCACAGCTCCTCCTTCGTCAGCGTCCGATTCTTCGTGGCGCAACACGTCGAGCTCGGCCAGCGCAATAGATGGGTTCCCGATCCGGACGGCGAAGCGACGTTCCGCACCACGCCGCCCGATCAGCTCGAACGCCTCGAGGAGGCGTACCAACGTCATCGCGCGGTGGAGCAGCGGGTGCTTCCGGCGGTATTCACCCACTACGGCAACGCGTCCGAGCGGAGCGAGTCGAGCGAGGTAGTGCGATCGATGTTCGACGATCGCTTCATCGTCTTCGAGGTCGTGCCCGAGACACAAGACGGGCGGCGGCTTCTCCTCCACAACTCGCTCACCCAGCACGTCACGCGCGCGATGCGGGGCCTCCTGATCAAGGCGGCCGATGCCAAGCTTCCGCCCTCGCTATCCGGCCACGAGGCGAACGGCGAGCCCACGACGCAGGCGCACATGGCCATCGCAGCTCTTTCCGACGTGGGCCATTCCTACGCGACGGGCACGATCTTGGGCGTTGCGCTCGTCTTGCCGCGCGCGATCTCCGACGAGGACCGGCGGGTTCTGCTACAGACGATCGAAAGCGCCGAGAAGGCCTTCGGGAGCGTGGTCGACCCGGACGAACCGCCCGCGCTTCCACTCACGCTCGGGAGCCGCGGCGTGCTCCACGTGCGCCGCGTGCGGGGCAAGCCCGAGCGAGCAACGCTTCGCGCTTCTACGTGGACGCGCCCTGCCCATCGGTGGGCATCCGTCACAGCCGTCGCGCTCGATCGGAACCCCGGAAACCTCCAATCGAGGGATCCCGACGTCGTTGCTCGCGCGGTCGAAGCGGCGGGGGGGACCATCGCGGGCGCTTGCAGGAACGCAGGACTGCCCGAGCCCGTCGCGGTGTGGGTGCACCGTCGTTCGCTGTTCGAGGGTGCAGCGCCGGCGCGAAGGTTCATGCCATTTCCACTCGAGGGGAACGGACTGAGGCGCGTATGCGTGCATGCCGAAATCTTCTTCGACCGGAAAGTCCATGGCCCCGTCCTTCTCGGCGCGGGTCGCTTTTTCGGTCTCGGGTTGTTCAGGCCGATGGGTGATCGATGAAGACGACCTTCGACGAGTTCTTCCGTGCAGTACACGGCTACGCCCCGTTCAAGTGGCAGTGCCGGCTCGCCAAGGAGCTCGCGTCCGGTGAATGGCCCGACGTGCTCGACGTCCCGACCGGTGCGGGCAAGACGAGCTTGATCGACATCGCGCTCTACGAGCTCGTGCGCGACGGAGGCCAGAGCGTTCCGCGGCGCATCGTGCTCGTGGTTGACCGGCGCGTAATCGTCGATCAGGTCGGCGAGCGAGCCCTGAAGATCCGCAAAGCGCTCGAGTCGCCGACCTCACCTGCCGCGAAAGAGGTGGCGGAACGGCTCCGTGAGATCGTCGGGCCAGGAGCCCCCCTCCTTCAATCGGCAGTGCTCCGCGGCGCTTCGGTGCGCGACGATGCATGGGCCAAGTGGCCGCAAGTGCCGGTGATCGCAGCAAGCACGGTCGATCAGGTGGGCTCGCGGCTCTTTTTCCGTGGCTACGGCGTGAGCAACGGCATGCGTCCCGTGCACGCAGGCCTCATCGGCTGCGACACGCTGCTTCTGCTCGACGAAGTGCATCTGTCGAGGCCGTTCGCCGATGTGCTCGAGCAGCTCGAGAGGCTCCGACGTCAAGAAGGAGAAGGCGGCATTCCGCGTCGCTTCCGCATGGTCCAGCTCTCGGCCACGCCGCACGCAGAAGCCGCAAAGAAGAAGGTCTTTTCTCTCACGCGTGCCGATCGCGAGGGCGACGACGAGGCGACGCGCAAGCTCGATCGGCGCCTTTCGGCGAGCAAGCCAGCGCGGCTCGTGCGAGTCGAAGTCAAGGCGAACGCGTCCGAAGAGGCCAAGCGAACCGCGCTCGCCGAAGCGTCCGCTACCTATGCGCGCGAGCTCCTCGAAAAGGGCCGCCGGGCCGTAGCCGTGGTCGTGAATCGTGTCGACACCGCACGCCGCACGTGGACCTTGCTCCACCAAGGGGCCAATGCGCCTTGCGACTGCGTCCTCATCACGGGGCGCATGCGCCCGCTCGACCAGTCGGAGCTGATCCTGGGAATTCGCGAACGCGTGCTCGCAGGGCGAGAAGAGTCGACGGCTGCAAAGCCCATCGTCGTGGTTACCACCCAGTGCATCGAGGCGGGCGCGGACTTCGATTTCGAGGCGATGGTCACCGAGTGCGCCTCGCTCGATGCGCTCCGTCAACGGTTCGGGCGCGTCGATCGGCTGGGCGGACGCGGCTCGGAGAGCGTGATCTTGTGCCGCACGGATCTCCTCGGGCGCACGGTCGATCCCGTCTACGGCCAAGCGCTCTCGAGGACGTTCGAGTGGCTCGAATCGATCGCGTCCGAGTCCAAGATGGTCGACTTCGGGATCGATGTGGTCGCTCCGCACATCGAGAAACTCGGCGACAAGCTCGCAGAGTACTGCGCGCCCACGCGCGAAGCGCCCGTGCTCCTTCCGGCTTACCTGGACCAGTGGGCGCAAACCCAGCCGCGGCCCTATGCCGATCCCGACGTCTCTCTGTTCCTCCACGGCATTCCTGAGGGGAAGCGAGAAGCACTGCCCGACGTTCAGGTGGTCTTCAGGGCCGACGTCACCGACGAGGACCTCCAGAGCAAGGCGGCGCAGGCCGAAAAACAGCTCGTCGAAGCGCTCGAAGCGGTGCCGCCGGGCTCGCTCGAAGCGCTTTCGCTTCCGGTGTGGACCGTGCGGTCGTGGCTCACGGCACGATCGGCCCAGGCCGACGAGACGTCCGACGTGGAGGGTCTGGCGACTGAAGAGGAGCCGACCGCGCCGCAATACGGAGGCAAGCCCGTCTTCGTGTGGTTCGCGTCCGATGAGTCCCGTCGGGGCAAGATCTGCCCGGGAAGCGAGATCGCGCCGGGTGACGTCGTCGTCGTGCCCACGAGCTACGGGGGCATCGGCCCGCACAAGAGCTTCGATCCGGGAGCGAAAGCCGAAGATTTTACGCGCATCGTCGACCTCGGTGACGTCGTTCAGCTTCATCAGCGGGGCCGCGCGTCGCTTCGGCTGGACGAACGCGTGATCGGTCCGTTCTTGACCGAAGAGGCTGGCAAGAAACTCGCCGCTCTTCGCGCCACGTCGGAAGAGGAGCTCGAGCTCGACGATGTACGGGCGCTACTCGAGGCATTAATCGCCGGAGAAGGCTGGAACGAAACGGTACCTCCGTGGCTCGCCCCACTGCGGAACGCGCTCGGTTCCCGCCCCCGGCTCGTTTCGCGAGAGACGGCAACTTCGAGGGCGTGGCTCGCGATTTCCCGGAAGCGACTCGAGAAGACTCCTTCGGTGCTCCCGATCGTGGACGACACGTCCGACAGCACGACGGAGGAGGACGAGGGAAGCTTCCTCGGGTCGAAGGTCACGCTCGATTCGCATCTTCGAGGTGTGGCGTCCCTCGCCGCTCGCTTGGCCGACCGCCTTTCGTGGCCCGACAAGGTGAAGCACTCGGTCGAATGGGCGGCGCGCCTTCACGACGTGGGCAAGGCCGATCCGCGCTTCCAGCTCATGCTCTATGGAGGCGACGAAATCGATGCGCTGAGCGGAAAGATCCTCGCGAAGTCGCCTATCCCGCGGCAAGCCGCCCAGGCCCGACGGCTCGCCCGAGAGCGCGCGGGTTATCCCGCGGGACAGCGGCACGAGCTCGTGAGCCTCGCGATGATCGAGCGCTCGAGCGCGTTGCGCGAAAAGGTCGAGGCGAGCGGCGCGGATTGGGAGCTGGTGCTTCACCTCGTGGCCAGCCACCACGGATGGTGTCGGCCGTTTGCGCCCGCGCTCGGCCTCGAAGGCGAGGGCGATCCGGTCTCGTTCGTCGTCGATGGGCTCGAGCTTCGCGGCAACGGCGATCACGGCAGCGATCACTTCGACTCGGGGGTGGCCGATCGCTTCTTCCGTTTGATGAAGCGCTACGGCTGGCACGAGCTCGCCTACGCCGAAGCCGTGATGCGCCTTTCCGACCACAGGCAAAGCGAGATGGAGCAAGGAGGATGAAATGAGTCGAGAGCGCAACCTTCCCGGGCTGGATGGATCGGATCCGCTTGGGTTCCTCGCAGCGATCGGGCTTCTTCGCATCGTTTCGCGCTTCGACACCGAGGCACAGCTGCGGTTCGTTCGCTCGGGCAACTGGATCGCGGCCATCACCACCACGAACCCCGACGCCATCGAAGACCTGGTGCTCGAGGACCTCGCACGCCTTCGCAAGGAGCATCCCGCTATCGATTTCGCGCGCAATACGGAAGACCGGAAGGTCCAAGACCTCAAACCGCCCCCGGCGGACTTTCGCGCGCTCATGCGAAGCGTGATGGACGACGAAGAGGGCGCAGCTTTCTTCGCCGCCTACGCGACCGGTGTAGCGGTCGACGG
>QGUH01000128.1 GCA_003242355.1 Pseudomonadota bacterium | reverse complement strand
GATGGTGGTCGCCATGGCGCAGGACGTTCGCGTCTTGCTCGTGAAGCTGTGCGACCGGCTCGACAACATGCGCACTCTGGACCACATGAGCCCGGAGGCGCAGGAGCGGATCGCGCGCGAAACCCGCGAGATCTATGCGCCCCTCGCTGGCCGGCTCGGCATGCAGCGCATTCGCGGCGAGCTCGAGGATCTGAGCTTCAAACACCTCGAGCCGGACGCCTACCGGGAGCTTTCCCACAAGCTCCACAAAACGCGCAAGGAGCGGGAGCGGTACATCGAGAGCGTCTGCCGAACGATCACCGCGCGCCTGGCGGAGCAGGGGTACGCGGCAGAAGTCACCGGCCGCGCCAAGCACCTCTATTCCATCTACCGCAAGATTCGCGAGCAGAATTGCGACTTCGAGCAGGTGCTCGACGTGCTCGCGTTCCGCATCTGCGTCGAGACGGCCGCCGAGTGCTATGCCGCGCTCGGCGCCATGCACTCGCGGTGGACGCCGATTCCGGGGCGCTTCAAGGACTACATCGCGCTGCCCAAACCGAACATGTACCAGTCGCTGCACACGACCGTGATTGGGCCGGGGCGGCAGCGCATCGAGATCCAGATCCGGACGCACGAGATGCATCGCGTCGCGGAGTACGGCGTGGCCGCGCATTGGAAGTACAAGGAACGCGGCTCGGGCCTGGACCCGAAGGACGCCGAAAAGTTCGAGTGGCTGCGGGAGCTCGCCGAATTCCAGGGTAGCCTCAAGGACCCGGTCGAGTTCGTGGAGAGCGTCAAGATCGACCTCTTCCCGGACGAGGTGTACGTGTTCACGCCGAAGGGTGACGTGCGGGTCTTGCCGCGCGGCGCTACCCCTATCGACTTCGCGTACGCCATCCACTCGGAAATCGGGGCTCATTGCAGCGGGGCGCGGGCGAACGGTCAGATCGTGCCGCTCCGCTACAAGCTCAAGAGCGGCGACGTCATCGAGATCATGACCTCGCCGAACCAGCAGCCCTCGAAGGACTGGCTGGAGTTTTGCGTCACCACGCGCGCCCGTTCGCGCATCCGGGCGACGCTGCGCGCCGAACAACGGCAAAAGAGCATCAATCTCGGGCGCGAGTTGCTCGAGGCCGGCTTGCGCGACGCCGGCATGAGCTTCGCCAAGTTCGCGAAGAGCGAGAACGAGGTGCGCCGCGTGTGCGAGCGCCTCGGAGAGGGCACGCTCGACGAGCTCTTGCTCCAGGTCGGCTACGGCAAGGTCACCGTGGAAGACGTGGTGGCCGCCATCCGCGCGGACGCGGACGAGGTCGGCCCGACCTCCGAGCGCTTTCGCTCGAGCCGCATCGAAAAGTTGGTCCGCAAGGTCACCGGAAGGGAGACGAGCGGCATTCGCGTGAGCGGGATCGACGACGTGCTCGTGCGCTACGCGAAGTGTTGCAATCCTTTGCCGGGCGACGGGATCATCGGCTTCATCACGCGCGGACGTGGCGTCACGGTTCACCGGCGCGAGTGTCAGCGGGCCTTCGATACCGAGCCCGAGCGGCGCATCGACGTGCAGTGGGACGCGCGGGCGAAGATCAACCGCCCGGTTCAACTCTGCGTGACGACCGCGAACAAGCCCGGAATTCTCGCGGTCGTCAGCCAGACGTTCAGCGCGCAAAGCATCAACATCAGCGAAGCGAACTGTCGCGCGAGCGACGACGGGCGAGCGCGCAACATCTTCACGTTCCACTGTACCGACCTCAATCAACTCAAGAGCGTGATGAAGGCGCTTGCCAAGGTGAACGGAGTGGTGGAAGTCTCCCGCGTCTGAAAACGCGCATGTTCGAGCTTCCCACGATTGAATGCAACGGAGCCCCGCGCGATCTCGGGCGTGCTCAGGGTGAGCAGTGGCGCGACCTCGTGCAACGGTTCGTGGATCAGCGCTTTCGCGCTCTTGCCGCGTATCTCGCCGAACGAGGGCAGGCCGAGCGGCTCGCGGAGTTCGAGAAGGTCGGGCGCGCTTGCCTCGAGATCGCCGAGCGCTTCGATCCGGAGGGCACGGAAGAGCACTTCGGCATCGCGGAAGCGGCTGGCGTCGATGCCGTGCGGCTCTATGCGGCCGCGAACATGACGGACGTGCGTGACGTCCTCGTGCTGCCGGCCCCGGCCGACGAGGAGGGATGCACGAGCGTGCTCGTTCCTCCCGAAAAGAGCCGCGATGGCATCGTCATCGCGGGCCAGACGTGGGATTTGAACCCCGACGATCTCGACTTCGTCGTTGCCGTGCACCGGATCCCGAGCTCCGGCCCGGAGACGTGGTCCATCACCTGCGCGGGCGCCCTCTCGCTCATGGGGATGAACGCCGACGGTGTCGCGGTGGGCACCACGAACATCAAGACGCGCGCGTCGCGCCCCGGCGTCGGCTATCTCACGATATTGCACCGGGCCATTCGCGCCCGCGCTCGGGCGGAAGCGACCGAGGTGGTGCGCCGGGCGCCGCGTGCCGCCGCGCACACGTACTGGATTGCGGACGCCGTTTCGGGCGTGGAGCTCGAGTGCGATCCCGACGGCGTTTTCGAGCGTGGCCTGGAGCAGGACCCGATCGTGCAAACGAATCATTGCCAGGCATTCCCGCTCCAGCAGCGCGAGGGGGAAGCCGTGACGGAGTCGAGCCGAAAACGGCTGGCTCGCGCCGGTGCGTGGCTCGCCCGAGGCAACGTCGATTTCGACGCCGTGCGCGCTCTCTTCGCGGATCGATCGGACGGCGTCGAGAGTATCAACCGCTATCCCGAGGACGCCCAGGGAACCACGACCAACGCCTGTCTCGTGTGTGTCCCCGCGCGGCGGGAGCTCTTCGCCTGCCGGGGACCCTCCGACCGCGGCGAGTGGCGGCGCCTGACCTTCTCCACGCCGTCTCGCGCGCCCCACGGCTAGCGCCGCGGAAAGACCACACGGAAGACGGCGCCTGACCTTCAGCTGGCGCTGCGTTTACGCGTCGCCTCGCGCGGCTTGCGACTCCCTTTGGTCGAGCGCTTCCCCGAGGACGCTTCCGACTCGGGGGCGGACGACGCCCGCGGTCGCCCCGTCGCCCCACTGCCGAACAGAGCCATCGCGGCTTCCGCTGCGCGGCGGGCCCGCTCGGTTTCGCCGCGCATTTCCATCAGGAAGCGGCTCGGAATCGAAGGACGCGGCTTGCCCCATTTCATCCGAGCCTTGGTGAACGTGAGGGTGAGCGTCTCCTGCGCGCGGGTCACGCCCACGTAGCAGAGGCGGCGCTCTTCCTCGACACCGCGCCCTTCGAGCACGGAGCGCTGGTGCGGCAAGATGCCTTCCTCGACGCCCACCATGTAAACGTGGGGGAACTCGAGGCCCTTGGCGCTGTGCAACGTCATGAGGGTGACGGCGTGGCGCTCCCGGCCCGACTCTTGGTCCTTGTCGTCGCGATCGGCGAGGGCCGCCTCTTCGAGAAAGCCGAGGAGCGACGGAGCATCGGTGCGCTGCTCGTAGAGCGCCGCGGCGTTGACGAGCTCTTCGATGGCCAGCCACCGCGACTCGGCCTCGCCCGGCCCCGTGTACACGCGCTCGAGCTCGGCGCGGTACTCGATGGCGTCGAGCAGCGCGCGCACGAGGTCGGCGATGGGCATGGTGCCGAGCTTCGCCCGGAAGCCGTCCAACAGCTTTTGGAAGCCCTGAATCCGGCTCACGACGCCTTCGCTCAACGAAAGGGATTCGGCTTCGGGCAGCACGGTCCAGAGCGGCCGTCCCTGGCTCACGGCATGCTCGAGGAGCGTCTCCACGGTAGACGGCCCGATTCCGCGAGGCGGCGTGTTGATGACGCGCAGGAGCGAAACCTCGTCGAGCGGGTTCGCGAGCACCCGGAGGTAAGCGAGGACGTCCTTGATTTCGCGCCGATCGTAGAACGACAACCCGCCGACGAGCACGTAGGGAATCTTCTCGCGGCGAAGCTCGAGCTCGAACGCGCGCGGCTGCTCGTTCGTACGGAACAGAATGGCGATGTCGCTCGGGCTCACGCGCCGTTCGGCGTCTCCCACGAGGAGCTGGCGGATCTCTCGGACCACGTGCTCCGCCTCCATGTTCTCGTCCTCCATGCGCAGAATGCGCGGGGGCACGCCGCCTTCGCGGGAGGCACGGAGCACTTTCTGGTGCCGGGCGCTGTTGTGGAGGATGAGCTTGTTCGCAAGCTCGAGGATCGGCGCACGCGAGCGATAGTTGAACTCGAGCCGGACGACGCGAGCATCGGGCCAGTCGTTCTGGAAACTCAGGATGTGTTCGACCTCGGCGCCACGCCAACCGTAGATCGACTGGTCGTCGTCACCCACCACGCAGAGATTGCGGTGGCGCTGCGCGAGCGCCTTGACGATCTCGTACTGCAGGCGGTTGGTGTCCTGGTACTCGTCGATGAGCAGATGGTCGAAGCGTGAGGCTTCGGCGAAGCGCGCCTCGGGGTGGTCGCGGAAAAGGCGCGTCGTCTGAAGCAGCAGGTCGTCGAAGTCCATGCTGCCGCCGGCTCGAAGCTGCGCCTCGTAGCGGGCGTACGCTTGCGCCGCGACCTCGGCGCGATGGCCTTCCGCCGCTTGCCGCGCTTCGTCAGGCGACACGTTTTGGTTCTTCCAGGTACTGATGAACCCGAGCAGTTCGCCGGGACGCAGCGTCGAATCGCTCACGCGGATGTCCCGCAGGACGAGCCGGGCCAGCATTTCCTGGTCTCCCCGGTCGTAAATCGAAAACTCCGTCGGATAGCCGAGGAGCGCCGCGTGCCGCCTCAAGATCCGCACGCACAGAGAGTGGAAGGTGGAGATCTCGGGGGGCTTGGCCCCGCGCGGACGCTTGCCCAAAAGGCGCAGCGCGCGTTCGCGCATCTCGCGAGCCGCCTTGTTCGTGAAGGTGACCGCCAGAATGCGGTGTGGCGGCGTGCCGTGCTTCACGAGCTGGGCGATGCGGTACGTGATCACGCGCGTCTTGCCCGTGCCCGCGCCGGCGAGCACGAGCAGCGGTCCCGAGAGTGTGGTCACGGCCTCGCGCTGAGCCGGGTTCAGCTCCGACACCGGGGCACCCATTACGGAGCGAGCCGGCATCGGTCAAGGGCTTGACAGGTTCCGGAAGGTGGGAGGCGAGGCCAGGGGCCCTGGCCGCTCGAACGCGCCGGCTCGCCGCGCTACAAGGCGCCCGTGGCTTCCCCTCCGAACCTCCACGTCGAGCACCACGGCTCGGGTCCGCCGCTCGTTTTCGCGCACGGCTTCGGCGGCAGCGCCCGGAACTTCCGCCCGCAGGCCCGCGCCTTCTCCGACCGATTCCGCGTGGTCTTGTACGATGCGCGCGGCCACGCGCGGAGCGAGGCACCCGAAGCTCCGAGCGCGTACGAGGAACGCGAGCTCGTGGGGGACTTCACGCGCATTGCGCGTGCGGTAGGGCCACAGGTCGTTGCTGGCGGGTTGAGCCTGGGCGCCTACACCGCCCTACGCCATGCGCTCGCCCATCCCGACAGCGTCCGCGCGCTCGTGCTGGCGGCGCTGCCGAGCGGGAGCGATGCGGAGGGGCGTGTCGAGTGGGCGCTCGGGTTCGCGGAAGCGATCGAGCGCGAAGGGCTCGAGCGGGCGGGCGAGCGCTACGTTTGGGGCGAAGCGGCGCGCTTCGACCCGAAGGGGGCGGCGTTGATCCGGCAAGGCCTGATGGAGCACGCTCCCCACGCGCTCTCGGCGATCCTGCGGCGAGTCCTTGCGCGGATCCCGCCGGTCGACGCGTTCGCCGCCGAGCTGTCGGCGCTCGCCATCCCCACACTCGTGCTCGTGGGGGGCGAGGACGAAGAGTCGCTCGCGCCGAGTCGGCGGCTCGCCGAGCTGTTGCCGAACGCCGAGCTCGCGGTCGTGCCCGGCGCGGGGCACGTGGTCAACCTCGTGGCGCCCACGGAGTTCAACGCGCGCGTCGCCACGTTCCTCGAACGGCTGTCCGAAAGCGCGGCGCCTCGCAGTTGACCGTCCGAGCGCTGCATCCGCTTTCGCGCATTTCGAATTGCCGGAAGCTTTACCTCGATGCGCGAATGCGCGATGAGGAATGGTAAGCCGTGTCCTCGTCGTTCGACGATCCGGGTGAAGCCGAGAGGCACTTTGCGAGCCGGGCTGACGCTGCGCGTTGCGGCCGTTCGCTCGCGGCGATCGCCTGCGCCGTTCTCGGGGCGTTCACTTGCGCGTGCAAGGACGGGCGCTCGGCGCCCGCTCCGCCGCGTGAGCCGTCCATCGTTCGCGGGGACCGAGTCGTCGTGGAGGCCACGGCGGCGGAGTTCTTCGAGGCACGCGTCCTTCAGGCCACCAAGGAATCGCTCCGTGTAGCGCCCGCCGAAGGGGAGCCGATCAGCGTCGCTCCGGGAGACGTTTATCGACTGCCGCAAGCCGCGGGGCGCTTCGACGTCGGTGCGTTCGCGATCTGCAACCTCGAGGATGCCTGGGTCGGCTGCCGGATCGAGTCGCGCGCTCCGACGGGATTCGTCGTCTCGACGACCACGGGCAAGCGCGCGGAGCTTTCGTCGCGAGCGCTGCTCCAACCCTCGGCCGTTACGGAGCTGAACCTGCGGAACCGGTTCGCGCGCGCGGCCGCACGGGCCGCCTTCCTCGAGGCGGTGGCGCGCGCGGGCGCTCCCGCGGCTCCCCCGGGGTATCGGCCGGTGCCGCGCGCTCGCGTGGTCGCAAAGCGGGAAGGGGGCTGGTACACGGCGGTCGTGGAGGCCGTGGATCGGGACGGCGCTTCGGTGACGTTCTCGGCGGACGCGTGGAACACGCGCGTGGGCCTGGCCGACCTCGTTCCCGAGCCCACGTCCGCCAACCCCGCGCCGGCACGTGGCGACTTCGTGTTGCTTCGTCCCTCGTCCCCGGCGGAGCCTTGGGCGCCAGCTCGAGTGCTCGGAATGGTCGACGATGCGATCAAGGTGACCAACGTCGAAGGCACCGAGCGCCTCGTTTCCGTTCGGGACGTTTTGACGCTCGCCCCTGGCTGAGCGCTTTCAGCGCGCCGGGCTCAGCATGCGCGTCGAGACGAGCGCGACGCCGGAGCCAGCCGCAACGCGCAGCTCCGCGCGCGTCTTGAGGTTCGTCTGCGCGCTCTCCGCATCGAGCGCGCAGACGCGAGCACTCGTTGCATGCGGTCCTCGACCGAAAGCGATTTCTTTGCCCGTGCTCGTTGCGACGAGGCGGATTTCGGCGCCGAGCGCGCCGCGGTCCAGGGCCATCGCCACGTCCATGCACCGGCCGAAGGGAACCGTGAGCTCGATCGCCTCGAGGCTCGTTTCCGAGAGCGTGTACTTGCGCACGAGCCCGATTTCGGCGCCGCGCCGGAGCACGCCGCGCTCGACGACGTTGGCGAGCAGGCGCCCGGCAGCGAGCGGCGCTTCGACGAGAGGTGCGGGGGCTCCCGGCTCGGCGTTGAGCAGTACGGTGAACGGTCCGGGACGGAGCGTGGCTTCGGCGTCGAGCCGAGCTGCACCACCTCGACCGCACACGAAGAGCAGGCCGCGCCCTCCTGCCGTCGTGGTGCTGACGAGCTCCCCGCCGGGGGACCACACCCAGGCGCGAAGCCCGCGCAGCGGCGCGCCGCCGAGCAGATCGAGGCGGGAGCAGCCCTCGGGCAACGTCAGCTCGTAGCTGCTCCGACGTCCCACCTCCAGCGTCCCACTGAGCACTGCGCGCCCGTTGGGATAACCCGAGCGCCGGAGCGCCCGCTGAGCGCTCGCGACTTCCTCGGCCAGGTCTGCCGCGGGAAAGGCGTCGATGCGCGTGGGCTCGATTTCGAGGTCGGATTCGCTGCCCGGTCGCGTGCGGGACGCCAGCAGCACGCCCATGCCCTGCCCGGAGTGCGGTCGGAGCTCGAGCGTGACCGGGGTGTCCGACGTGGCGCAGAGCACCAGATACCGATCTCGGCCCGAGCTTTGCGCGCGTCCCACGATGGCCCCCGTGGCGTCGA
>QGUH01001066.1 GCA_003242355.1 Pseudomonadota bacterium | reverse complement strand
CCTCGAGCCGTACTTCGGAGCGCGCGCCCTCTTCGAGTTCCCGAACGGCAACAGCGATTACGCGCTCGCCGACTGGGAGGGCTCGCCCGTGACGGGGCCGCCGATGCGCGCGACCCTGCTCGCCGGGCTGACCCTCATTCCCTGGGAGGTGCGCGAGCGCTTCCAGCGAGTCTCGTTCGACGTCCGCATCACCGGCACCTACGTGTCGAAGGGGCGCGACTACTCCGAGCTGTACGACGCGCTCGGATCGAGCGATGCACCGTCGCTCCGGCATCCGAGCTTCACGCGGTATCGGGCCAACCCCGATCCGCAGTCGGGAGCCCCCGCGGTGCTCGATCCAGATGCCCCGCGCGCCTACTTCACGGGCCTCACCACCGTCGAGCAGCACGGCGCCTTGGGCATGCACACGGCGTTCACCTGGCAGGCGGGCGAGTACGTGAAGTTTCATTTGGGTGGTGGGCTCACCGTCGTCCGCGGGCACCTCGTCACGTTCGACGAGCCGTGTGATCTCGACGCCGAAGCAACGCCGGGCACGGCCGGGCCCTGCCGCTCCGCGAACGGCACGCCGAAAGGACGGCCCAACCCCAACTATCGCCGCGTGATCGACGACCCGGGCCATCGCTTCCGGGTCGACGACGCGCTCGAGCTCGATTTTTGGCTGAACGCCACCGTGATGTTCTGACCGTGGCTCGAATCGCCCCCGTCCTCGCTCTCGTCGGCGCGGCGCTGCCGCTCACGGCAGCGCCGCCGGCGGCCGCCGCGGACGACACCGTGGTCCTCGAGACCGAGATCGCGCGCGCGCCCGAGCCCCTGCCGGATCGCGGCTCCGATCTCGAGCTCGCCGCCTTCGCGCGCCAGGTCGATGCGCTCGTGCTCGAAGCTGCCCGCGATCTCGGGCTGCGCGTGGGCCCAAAGCCCGAAACTGCGCCGAGCGACCGAAGCGATCTCGCCGCGAGCGCGTCCGAGGAGTGGCTCGTTTCTCCACGCGTCTTTCGGGATGCGGGCGGGTTCGTGGTGGAGCTTCGCGTCGTTCCGCCGCGCTCGCGAGTCGTCTACGCGCGCACGCAGCGCGTGCATCCGGAAACACTCGAGATCCGGCTGATGACCACGATGCGCGATCTCGTCGAGGCGGCCCGCGGTCGCGACGCACGGCGCAGCGAAGGCGAGCGCGCGCGACGCCCGGCCGTGGTCACCGAGCCCGCGCGCTCTCCCGGCAGGGCCGTGCTCGCGTTCCACGGCGCGCTGCTCGGCGGCTTCGCGGGTTACTCGATCCAGGAGGCGAGCGGCTCGAACGACGCGCGCCTCACCTATCCCCTCGCAGCGCTCGGCGCCGGAATCGGCCTCGGCGGCTCGATGCTCGTCGCCGAGGAATGGGACATCAGCGTCGCCGACGCGTGGTACCTGTCGGCGGGGATCTTTTGGCCTTCCCTCTCTGGTTGGCTGCTCGCCGACAGCTACGACGTTGCCGACGAAGATCGCTACGCCTACGCGCTCGTGTCGGCGGCCGGCGGCCTCTCGCTCGCCGCCATCGGCGCCGGTACGGCACGGGTCGGTGAGGGCAGCGCGGCGCTCGCGCATTCGGGCGGCGCCTTCGGCACGCTCCTCGGCGGGCTCGCGGAGCTGTTCGTCGAGGGCACGACCGGGATCACGCCACGTCGAGGCATGGGCTACGGCGCGGGCGCGGGCGTGCTCGTGGCCGGAGCGCTGGCGCTGCATCTCGATCCCTCCGCCGCGCGCGTGCTGCTCGTCGATCTCGGCGCGAGCTTGGGCGCGCTGACGGGTGCCGCCGCGGCGAGCCCGCTGCTCCTCGTCGAGCCCACTGCCGATCAGCCGACGCGGACGCGGCTCTGGCTCGCCGGCATTGCGGCCGGCACGTTCGCTGGGGGTGCGATTGCGCTGTGGGCCACGCGCACTGCCGACACGAAGCCCACGACGTCGACGACGCCCATCCCCGAGGTCGGGCTCGTCTCGGTGACGGAGCTCGGGCCCGTCTTCGGAGCCGCGCTGCGCGGCACATGGTAAGCCCCGGTCGCCGCGAAAAGGCGGCGCGCATGGAGGGAAAGGGAGCCCCGAAGCAGCCGAGCTGGCGCTCGGCGGTGGGCCCCGGTAACGCGGACCCCGCCATCGT
>QGUH01001065.1 GCA_003242355.1 Pseudomonadota bacterium | reverse complement strand
GACCCCGGCGGGGTGGTTCAGGTCGAGCGTCGCTCCGACCCCCTGGCAGACGAAGCCGCGGGGATTGATGCGGTACCACCCACCCGGGCAGCGCTCGTTGACGATCTCGGGCCCGCGCGCATCCACGACGGCGCCAGCGCGCAGATACCCGTACCTCCCGCGCTTCGGCCCGACGTCGGTGTAGACCCACGTCCGCCACGCGATGCTCCCGATGCGCGTGCCGTCGGGCGCAAAGGGAAGGTTGTCGCCAACGGTGCCGAGCAAACCACGCGTCCGCGTCGCCGGGCGCTTCGCGGCCGGATCGGGCTCGGTGCTGCCCACGACGCGCTCCACCGCGATGCGCTCCGCCCCGGGCGGCTCTTTCCGTGCGCACGCGAGCGCGAGCATCGAAACCAGCAGCCATCGACGCCGGAACACTCGACCGGCTCTACAACAACCGGTGCTCTGCCGCACCTGGTTCGGGCGCGCATTCTGGGCGACAAGCCGTCGGCTTCGCGGCATTCTCGACGCGTGAAGCTCGGAGCCCTGGCCCTCGGCGCCTCGACCCTGGTCCGCGAAGTGGCGCGTCACGTTCTCCGCCGTCCCGTGGTCGGCGTCGCCGCTGCGGCGCACACCGACGACGATCGCTGGCTGCTCGTGCGTCGGGCCGATTCGGGCGAGTGGGCGCTCCCGGGGGGCACGCTCGAATGGGGTGAGACGCTCGAACGCGGAGTCCTCCGGGAGCTCGCGGAGGAAGCGGGCGTGGACGAGGTCGCTCTCGGTCGCCTCGTCGGTGCTTACTCCCGTCCCGACCGCGATCCGCGCTTTCATGCCGTGACCATCGTCGTCGAGGCCAGCATCGCTCCGCCACGACGCCCGCCGAGCAACCCCGTCGAAATTCTCGAGGCCCGATTGTTCGCGCGCAACGAGCTGCCGCGATCCCTCTCGCACGGAATGACGATCATGCTCGAGGACGCGCTGTCGGGCACGACCCGCTTCGAGTGACACCATGCCCGCAAATCCCGAAGCGCCGCTCGAGCGGGTCGCGCTGGTCGAAGGGGAGCATGTCGTTGCACGGGGGACCGTGGAGGTCGGGTGGCTCCTCCCCGTGGGCGATGGTTGGCTGCCCGTGGCCCGAGCCCCGGGAGCACGCGTTCAGTCCTTGGAGAGCGGTCCCGGCACCGTCTGGCAGCGCGTCGTGGAGCTCGAGCTGCCGCGAGGCACGCGACTCGTGCGCGTAGAGTCGCGTCCGCGGTCGGTGCGGCGCACGCCGCTCGAGCATCTCGCCCGCGGCGCCGGTCCCGCACGCCGTGTGATCCGGCAGGCGTACGAGGTAGGACTGCGGGGCACACTGCGCCTGCTAAAACCAACTTGATTACTACGGAGTCGCCGTCTCGCTCCACTGCAATCGGTGTGTCACAGCGGCAGTGAACTCCTGTTTACCTTTAAGGCGACGTCCTAGCGTCCGTTCGTCCTAGCAATGTCCGCTTCTGCTGACGCCGCCGACAGAGCTACCGTGGGGGGGAGGCCGAGCGAGATGCCTCCGAAGCGGCGAACGGAAACGCCCATCTCAGACCGCGAACCAGGAGCGCGGCCGCACACGCGCGCCGTGCTCCTGGTGGACGACGATCCTGCGGTTCTTCGAGCCGTGAGCCGCACGCTGCGCTCACGAGGCTTCGACGTGGTCACGGCGCACGACGGGGAGCAGGCAGTTCATTCCATCCGTCATCGATCCTTCGACGTGGTGCTGAGCGACATCGGCATGCCGGGGATGGATGGCATCCAGCTGTTGCGCGAAGTGCGGGAGCACGATCTCAACGTTCCCGTCGTGCTCATCACGGGCGACCCCGCCGTGAGCACTGCGATTCAGGCGCTCGAGTACGGTGCGTTCCACTACCTGACCAAGCCCGTGAACTCCGAGGCGCTCGAGCGGGTCCTCGAGAAAGCGGTGCAGGTCCACCGCCTCGCCCGCGTGAAGAAGAAGGCGGCGGAGCTGTTCGGGAACGACAACGCCCTCGGCGCGGACCGCGCGGGCATCGAGGCGAGCTTCGATCGAGCGCTGAGCCAGCTGTGGGTCGCCTACCACCCCATCGTCGACGTGCGCGCCCGCAAGGTCTACGGCTACGAGGCCTTGCTCCGCACGACGGAGCC
>QGUH01001064.1 GCA_003242355.1 Pseudomonadota bacterium | reverse complement strand
AATCTACGCGCTGCTCCAGGGCATCGGCGCACTCCCGGCCCCCTGCTTCAACGACGTGCTCAAGTGCCAGCCCCCGCCCGGCGTGGTGCGCTGCTGCGGCAGCTACCCCAAGATCATGAACATCCTCAAGCCGACCGCGCAGTTCGACGTGTACAAGACGATCAAGCCGGGGCACGTCAATGCCAAGGGGCTCACGCCGCTCGGCAAGGTGGCGATTCGGGAGATGATGAAGCTCGGCATGATCATGGACGTCGATCACATGTCCGAGCGGTCGATGCGGGAGACGTTCGGCATCGCCGAAAGCGTGCCCGGGGGCTATCCCCTCGTCATGGGCCACAACGGGGTTCGGGGCAGGAACTCCAACGAGCGGGCCGCTCCGGCCGATCTCGTCCGCAGGCTCGTGAAGCTCGGTGGCATGATGGGCGCCGGCACCGCGCACACCAACGCGACCGATTTCGTGTCGAACTACCTGCGCACGTGGAGGGAGATCCAGGAGGGCGCGAAGGAAGCGGGGTTGAAGGACGCATCCGGCCTGCTCGGCCTGGGTACCGACGCGAACGGCTTCGAGCGGCTACCCCATCGCGGCAGCTCCGCCGATCCGTTCGGCCCCGACAAGAAGGTCACCGTACCGGGCGACGCCTGGAATCACCCGCCGGCGCAGCTGACGTGCACGGGCTCCGACAAGATCAGCGTGCGCTCGGCGCGCATCGGTTGTCTGGACATCCAGCATACCGACAACCTCGGTGCGATCGTCGGTGCGGCGTGCAACGGTCGCACGACCTGCAGCTACAAGGCCCCCACCGAGGCCGAGTACCGCCGCATGGGCGTCCAGGCCGCCACGCGCACGTTCTGCACTCAGGCGATGGAGATCGTCTATCGCTGCGGCCCGGATGTCCGCCCGGGCGCGGACTCACGGAGTTTCTACGCGAGCTTCTTCCGCGAATCCGGGATCACGACCAAGCAGAAGAAGCCGAACGGCAAGGAGTGGGACTACATCGTCGAAGGCGGTGTGAGCCACTATGGCCTCATGCCGGAGTTCCTCCACGAGGTGAAGCAGGAGAACGCCACGGTGTACCAGAACGTGATGAGCTCCGCCGACGCCTTCGTGCGCATGTGGAAGAAGGTCGAGTCGGTGCGCGGCGCGGTGCGCCCATAAGCCCGACCGCCGCAGGCTCCGAGGTGAAAACCACGCCAGGGTTGGACGTTCGTTCGGCTCTTGGCTATGCCCGGGGGCGATGACCTCGGAGCCTGCCGGCGCACCCGCTTTCGATCCCATTCCCGCGCTCGCCCAGGAGCTCGGCTTGCCGCCCTCGGGCATCGCCGCCGTCATCAAGCTGATGGCGGAAGGGGCGACGGTGCCGTTCATCGCGCGGTACCGCAAGGAAGCAACGGGGGGTCTGGACGAGGTGCAGATCCGCACGATCGGGGAGCGCTTCGAGTACCTGACGGAGCTCGAAGCGCGGCGCTCGAGCGTGCTCGCGGAGATCGAGAAGCAAGGCAAGCTCACGCCCGAGCTCCGTGCGCGGCTGCTCGCGGTGAAGACGAAGGCGGAGCTCGAGGATTTGTACTTGCCGTACAAGCCCAAGCGCCGCACGCGCGCCGTCATCGCGATGGAGCGCGGCCTCGGGCCGCTCGCGGACTTGCTCTGGTCGCAGTCGCCGACGCCGCCCGAGACCGCCGCGCTGCCGTTCGTCGATCCGACGAAGGAGGTGCCCGACGTGGCGGCCGCGCTCGCGGGCGCGCGCGACATCTGCGCGGAGCGGCTGGCGGAGGACGCCGAGCTCCGCAAGTACGTGCGCGATGCCTACTTCGAAGAGGGCACCGTGACGGTCGCCAAGCGCAGCGAGCACAAGGACAAGGCGACCAAGTTCGACATGTACGCGAGCTACGAGGAGCCCATCGCGAAGGTCCCCTCGCACCGCTATCTGGCGATCCGACGTGGCGAGAACGAGGGTGTCCTCTATGCGACGTTGTCGCTGCCGATCGAGCCGCACTTGCCGTACGTGCGGAGCCGGATCCCGGTGCGGAGCGGCACACCTTGGGAGAAGGAGCTCGAGAAGGTCGTGAGCGACGCGCTCGAACGGCTCGTGTTGCCGCAAGTCTCGGGCGACGTGCGGGTCGAGCTCAAGC
>QGUH01001063.1 GCA_003242355.1 Pseudomonadota bacterium | reverse complement strand
GGTCCGCACGCTCTCGCCGGCGTTCGACGACCGTTGGGAGAGCCTCGACGAGTACCTCGCCGCGCTCTGGCATCGCGTGCGCGCGGCGCGGGAGCTCCTCGCGCCCGAAGGCTGACTCGTGCTGCACGTGGACCCGAAGACGAGCCACTACGCCAAAGTGCTCTGCGACGAGATTTTCGGGAGCCGCTGCTTCGCGAGCGAGATCATTTGGCGGTATCGGCGCTGGCCCGCCAAAACCAACAACTTTCAACGCGTGCACGACGTGCTGCTGCGCTACGTCCGCGAGCCCGATCGGCCGCACCGCTTCCGGCAGCTCTACGAGCCCCTCGCCGAGTCGACGCGCGCCACGTGGGGGTCGGGGCGCCAGCGCGCCGTGATCGACGCGAACGGACGCCGCCGTCGCTCGAGCACCACGGCGGAGCCTTCGCCGGGAACGCCGCTCGGGGACGTTTGGGACATCTCGATCGTCGCTCCCGTGGCTCGCGAACGCACCGGGTACCCGACGCAAAAGCCCGAGGCGTTGCTCGAGCGCCTCGTCGAAGCCTGCACGTACCCCGGCGATCTCGTGCTCGACCCCTACTGCGGCAGTGGCACGACGCTCGCCGTGTGCGCCCGCCTCGGGCGCGACGCGATCGGCATCGACCGGAGCCCGCTCGCCCTCGAAATCACGCGCGAACGCCTCCGCGCGCTCGGCCGCGAACCCCAGGAAGAGCGCTTCCTCCCCGCCGAACGCACCAAGCGCGCCCGCGTCGCGTAGCTCGGCGCGCTTCGCGGCTACGTCGTTTGCGCGCTCCTGACGCCGGTCAGAATTCGACGAGGTTGCCGGTGAGCATGAGCAGCGTGAGGCCCGTCCAGCTCAGGTTGTAGTAGCGGCTGCGGGCCAGGAGCTCACCGGTCGCGACGAGGCCGTACGCTTCGTCGATGAACGCTTGGTACTGCGGGTCGTGCATGGCGCCGACCGCGGCGCTGCCCACGAACACCGCCGACTGCGGGCTGCCCGCCGGCGTCGCCGGATCGGGCGAGGGCGTGCCGTCGAGCTCGTAGCCATCGACGATGTTCTTGGCGCCAACGCCGGCGAAGAACGCGCTCACCTTCTGCAGGTACGCTTTCGCCCGGTCATCGCCCGAGTAACAGTAATCTTGCCCGATCCGGAACGGGATGCGGGCGGAGTCGTATTGATAGTTGTCGGCGCCGTTGGTCGGCTTCGGTTCGCCCGTCTCCGGATCACACCAGGCCGGCGCGAGCCCGTTGTTCGCGTTGCCCGCCTCCGCGTTCAGGCACTTTTCGAGCAGGGCGTAGCCGGTGTCGATCACGCGGTTCCAGCCTTCCTCGTTGCCCGTCACTTCGCCGAAAATCCGATACTCGTTCGGCGCGAAGTACGAGGGATTGAACACGCGATTGCCGCCCCACGAATCGCCGGCGAGGACCTGGTAGTCGTGATCGTGGTCGATCTCGTGCTCCCAAATGCGCTGAATCTGCGCCTTCGCTTCCTCGATGTACGGGCGATCGAGGGAGCCCGAGCCGCCCCATTGCCGATCCGCCAACACGAGCGCCCACGCCATGTCCTCGTCGGAGTCCGTGGCCGCGCCCGTGCCGAGCGGCTGAGTGCCGGCGGCGTTGATGTACCAGTGCATCAACCCGTTCTCGTTCACCCACAGCTGCGAGTACTTCCACAGCGCGTCGAACGTCGGCTGATCCCCCATGATCACGGCGAGCATCATTCCGTAAGCGATGCCTTCCGAGACCGTGGAGTTGACCTCCGCCCCCGGCGAGTCGGGACGCCGCACACGCAGGTAGCCGCCCGCGCCGTCCGCGGTGACGAGCTCTTCCTTCCAACGCTCGTAGGCTCGGCGCGCCGCCTCGGAGTCGGCGTTCGACGGGTACGTGCAGCGATCGAAGCGGCGATTCTGCGGAAACGGGAAATTGCCCGTGCCCGTGGGTGGGCTGCCGCCCATTCCCGCGCTTCCATCCATTCCGCCCGTCGCTGGATTGGCGCCGCCCTCACCCCCAGGCTCGCCGCCGGAATCCCCGCCGACGCCTCCCGTGCGGGGGTTTCCACCGGAACCCGGTGTGCCCCCGGAATTCTGCGGGGCCCCGACACCCGCCCTGCAACCGCCCGGGGAAAGCCTCG
>QGUH01000127.1 GCA_003242355.1 Pseudomonadota bacterium | reverse complement strand
AAAAAGCGGATTCCGAGTTTTTGATCGTTTCCGGGGGTCGGGGATGTGTTTAAGAGACAGGCGGCCGCACGCCCGCGAACGTCTCGTCCACGACCGCGCGCAACCGCGCGAGCGCGGCGCGCCGCAGCTCGGCCTCTTCCTCGGCGCGGGCCTTGCGCGCTGCCGCATCGAGCGGTGCCGCGCTCTTGTCCTCGAGCTCCGAGCGAAGCCGCCGATCGAGCAAGTCTACCAAGAGATCGCGCACCGCTTCGAGCGCGGCGAGCCGTTGTGCTTCGGGCTCACCGACCTCGGGCGGAACGATCGTAATCGCTGCGCTGCGCCCCCAGCCGGCGCCGGGCGCGTCGTTCGTGTCGCGCGCCTCGATCGTGGCGATGACCGGGAGGAACATGCGTCGCAAGAACACGTCGCGCACGTCGAGCGCGTGGGCGCCGCGCTCGACTCGCGATTGGCCATCGAGCCGCGCGAGCACGCGTCGATCTTCGCGCGCGCCCGAACGGAGCACGAGGTCGATTTGACGGAGCCCGTGGTCGTCGGTGACGAAGTACCGGAGCTCGAGACGCTCCAAATCGCGGAGCGAGATCGTGCGCGGCGCACCCTCGAGCTCGATCGTCGGCACGGAGTCCGGCCGTGCGCGCAGCTCGAGCGCCTGCGGCTCGCGGATCAGCACGTCGCCGAAGCGGGCGCTGACGCGCACGGTCGCCGAATCGCGCAGCGTCCACCGCGCCACGGCACCTCCAGCGCCGTCATCGACGAACTCCACCTCGTTTTCTCCATCCTCGAGCACGAGGCGGCGGCCGCTGCGCTCGGGAACGCCGCGCACCACGATCACGCTTCCCACGGGCACGTCCGCTTCCCCCCAGGGCAACAAGGAGAATTCCTGGGTGCGGAGGTACGCGGGCGGCTGCACCGTGACCCGGACCCCTTCGAGCCAGGTCAACGGAACGGGGGCGACTCCGCGCCGCGCCACGAGCACGTCGAGGCCCTCCACGACGCGCATCGGCTCGAACAGCACGAGCACGGCAGCGATGCTTCCGAGCGCGAGGGCGATGCCCGCGAGCACGCGGCCGCGCCGCGTCGCTGCCCCGGTGACACGGTCGGTCGAGGCCCGAGCCAGCACGCGTGCGAAGTGGAGCTCGGCAAGCTCCCGGGATCCGACGCTGGCGTCGGCAACGGCCCGCGACGCGAGCGCTTCCGCGCGCAGGGCTCGTGCGCCGAGCTCCGGATCTGCCGGTACGAGCACTCGCTGGATCACGCCGCGCGGTGAGGCGAGCGCGCGGCGGCTCCGAATGCGGAACACCACCACGGCCGCGAAAGCCACCCCGATCAGCGCGAAGGCAGCCGATCGAGCAGGCACGGTACCGGTGCGCGCGACGTGCGCCGCAACGACGATCGCGGCCAGAACGACGACGCGCCGCAGGATCCGAGCCCACCTGCCGACGCGCTCGTGCCACAGCGCGACCCAGCGCAAAATCGGGCTCGGCTCAGCCACGCCCGAAGCCTACAAGAGGTGCCGCGTGTGACAAGGCACGGGATTCGCTCGACGAGCTGCGAGCCTTCCCTCGCCCGTACGTCCGTGGACCGCGGTCGCCGCGATCGATCGCCGGCGGCAGCGCGCTACGCCGTTTCGACGGAACGACGCGCCGTCCCCGTTCTAGCCCTCGTCTTCCTCTTCGGCGTCCCACGTCATGAGCGCGCCCAGGGTGACCTTCGAAGCGCACTCTTCACAGAGCGGGGGCTCCTCGTAGCGGACCTCGTCACCACGCGTCCAGACGAAGAGACCCGAGCCGGCAGGCTCCCCTTCGAACTCGCCACCACAAATGTCACACTCGTAGCGACGTGCGCCGCGCGCCTCCGAACGGCGCAGCCCGGTGGTCGCGTCGCTGTCGAGACGATCGGCCGAAATCAGCGGGGGGGGGCGCATCTCCCCGAGTATAATGCCCCCGGCCCTCGCAAGCATCCGGAACGAGCCGCTACTCGGGCACCTCGCCGGAAAGAGTCGTGCCGCCCCGTTGCTGCAACGCGGCTCGCACGTCGCGCTGCGCCGAGTGGCCGGCCCGAGAACGCGGCCTGCTCCGTGCGGCGATGCTCGCGTCACGGAGGGGAAATCTGCGCAACACCGACGCTCCGTCCGTGTCGCTCCATGTCGGGCACGTGTCCCCATCCGATCCTTCGGAGCGCGAAGCTCGTGACGACTCCAACCGCGCTTCGTCGGAAACGGCTCCTGCCGAGCTCGGCGCGACCTCGTCTCTCCTTTCGTGATCACGCCGAGACGACGACGGCGCCACGTCGTCGGACGTCGTGTCTCCTTTTCGTGATCACGCCGAGCTCGACGCCTGCGACGACGCCGCCACCTCTTCCGTCCGCGCTTCGTCCGAGGGGGCGCTCCCGCTGATTCCCATCGCGAGCGCGAGCACCTCGACGACGTCGTAATTCTTGATCTCGTCTTCCTTCGACTGACTCTTGATGCCGTCGCGCACCATCGTCATGCAGAAAGGGCATGCGGTAGCGAGCGTCGTGGCGCCGGTTTGAATGAGCTGGAGCGTACGCCGCACGTTGACGCGGTCGTTGTTCTGCTCCTCCATCCACATCTGCGCGCCGCCCGCGCCGCAGCACAGCCCTTTTTGGCGAGTGAAGCGTTCGACCTCGACGAGCTCGACCCCCTAGATGCGCCGCAGAATCTCGCGTGGGGAATCGTAGATGTCGTTGTAACGGCCGAGGTAGCACGAGTCGTGGAACACGACGCGCCCGCGCACCGGATACTTCGGCTCGAGCTTTCGCTCGGCGAGCAGCCCGAGCAAGTAATCGGTGTGGTGGACCACCTCGAACTTCCCGCCGAAGTCCGGGTATTCGTTGGCGAGCGTGTTGAAACAATGCGGGCAGGTCGTGACGATCGTCCGCACGCCGCCCTGTTCCTTGTAGCCGTTCAGCGTGGCGACGTTCGTCTCTGCCAACATGCCGAACAGGTACTCGTTGCCCGAGCGTCGAGCCGGGTCGCCCGTGCAGGTTTCCTCGTCGCCGAGGATGGCGAAGTCGACGCCCGCCAGCTTCAACAAGCGCGCCGTGGTGCGCGCGATCCGCTTGGCGCGGTCGTCGTAGCTCGCCGCGCACCCGACCCAGAACAGGACCGGCGTCGTGGGCTTCTCGCGGAACAAGGGCACGTCGAGCCCGTCCGCCCACGTGCCGCGATCCATGCGCGACAGGCTCCACGGATTGCCGTTCACCTCCATGCCTTCGAACGGCTTGGCCAGCTCCGTCGGAAACTCGCCGCGCACCACGACGAGGTTGCGGCGCATCTGCACGATCTTGTCCACGTAGGTGATGTTGACCGGGCATTGCTCCTCGCAGGCGCGACACGTGGTGCACGCCCAGAGCACGTCCGGGTGGATGACGCCGGGAACCAGATCGTCGGGCTTGCGCTCGCCCCGAGTGAGCTCGGTCTGCCTTCCGTACAGGTGGTTTCTCAGATCGAGCGTGAAATGCTTGGGGCTCAGCATCTTGCCCGTCATGAAGGCCGGACAGTTGTCCGAGCAGCGCCCGCACTCGGTGCACGTGTAAAAGTCGAGGTAATCCTTCCAGGTGAAGTGCTCGATGCGCGCGTAGCCGATCCGCGCCGCCAGCAAGTCGTCCCCTTCCGTCGCCTTCTCCACCTTCTCCATGAGCGCCTCGGTGGTCGGCGCGAGCGGGCGGAGGCGGCCGCGCGGCGTGAGGTCCCCCAGGAACACGTTCGGGACGGCCGTGATGATGTGAAAGTGCTTGGAGTACGGCAGGATGTTCAGGAACACGAGCACGAGCGTCGCGTGCGTCCAGAACCCCAGCTTCGCCACGATCGCGAGCACTCCCGTCGAGGCGGGAGCGAGCAACGCGGACGCCAAGTAAGCCCCGGGCTCGAGCCAGCCGCGAGCCGGCGGGCTCGCGAGCGGCGCAATCAGCTCCTCGAAGGTCGCGCACTCGGGCGCCGTCCCGTTGCCGCACTCGGCGGGGTAGCGCTCGGCGATGAGCAGGCTCGCGCCGTCGTACGCGAGGTCCGCCACCATCATCGTGGCGATGATGCCGAGGATGAGCAGCCCTTCCGCGCTCAAGGTCATCCGCTTCTCTCGGCGGACCACGCGGAAGTAGACGAAAATCGCGACGCCCACCAAAACGAGCAACGCGAAGGTGTCTTTCAGGAAGTTGTACGCCGTGCCGAGCGGCAGACCGAGCACGGGCTCGGGCCCGAGAACCCAGAGATTGAAGGTCGGGTCGAAGCCGCGCCCCCAGAGCACCAGCGTCCTGAGTAGCAGCACCAAGAACCCGAAGAAGATCAGGTAATGCCCGAGGGCCGCGGCCCAGTAGTAGGGCATCTTCTTCTGCAGCAGCGCGAAGCGCACGACGGCCTTCACGCGCTCGCCGAGACGGTCGGTCCGGCTCTCCCAGGTTGGAGCACCGACCTTCAGCAGGCGGAAGCGGCGGACGGCGCTCACCGCGAATAGCCCGACCAGCCCAATGAGGAGCGTGGCCATCAACACGGGATTCATGACTTGAGTCCTTGAGGAGCGAGCGGGACCGGCGCGAGGCGCGCAAACCCTGCCACCGCAATTTTCCTAGCGGAGCGAAAGATAGAGCACGAAGAACACCACCGCGAGTGCGATCGCCAGCGCGACCTGCAAGCGCTCGCGCGGTGAGAGAGGCGTGCGGGCCTCTTTCGGTTCGGGCGCACGCACGCTGGGCACCGAGATGACGCGCACGCTCGGATCGGGCTCGTCGCTCGCCGTCACTTTGAGCAACAGGAGCCCGCGCACCCCGTTGCTTCCCGGCTCCGGCGGCCCACCCTGACCCGGAATGCGCAAAACGATCGCGGACTGCGCTCGAAGGGCCTCGGGCTCGAGCCGCGGGAGCGTGACCTCGAGCGGCACGGCGGGCTCGCCCTTCGGCCGCAGCGTGATGGCTCCCGCGCGCCCGCAGGCGTCGCAGCCCCCGCCCCCACACACGGCGCAGCTCAGATTGCGCGGCAGCTCGACGGCCAGCGTCTCCCCCCGTTCGAGCCAGCGCGCCGGCACGCGAATGCTGTGGGTCACGTCCGCGCCACGCGGAACGTCGGGGCTTCCGCCGGTGACACGTCCGAGAACTTCAGCCACCTCCTCGCGAGCCTACCACTTTCCTCGACGGGGCCGAAACTTCTGATAATCCTCCAGCCCCGCCTGCTCGGCGGGATCGACCCCTTTTGTGAGGAAGGAGCCGCCTTGTTCGAGCTTATCCTGCGTTTTTGGGACGTCATCACGCACCTGGATCGCCATCTGGGTGAGTGGGCGCAGCTACTCGGGGGTTGGCTCTACGGGGCGCTTTTCCTCATCATCTTCTGCGAGACGGGGCTCGTGGTCACCCCGTTCCTTCCCGGCGACTCGCTGCTCTTCGCGGTGGGTGCGCTCTGTGCGCTCGACAGCACACCCGTCACGATTGGCTGGATGATCCCGGTGCTGATCGTCGCCGCCGTGCTCGGTGACGCGGTCAACTACTCGATTGGCTACCGCATCGGCCCGAAGGTGTTCACGAGCGAAACCTCGCGGCTGCTCAACAAGAAGCACCTGTACCGGACGCAGGCCTTCTACGAGAAGTACGGGGGCAAGACGATCATCATCGCCCGCTTCGTCCCCATCGTCCGCACCTTCGCGCCCTTCGTCGCCGGTGTGGGCAAGATGCAGTACCGGCGCTTCTTCGTCTACAACCTCGTGGGCGCGGTGCTTTGGGTCTGCATCTTCGTGCCGGCCGGCTACTGGTTCGGCAACCTCGAGTTCGTCAAGCGCCAGTTCCACTACGTGATCTTCGCGATCATCATCCTCAGCGTGATGCCCGCCGTGTACGAGATCTGGCGCGAACGGCGCACCCGGCGCACCTCGATCGCGGGGGTGTGACCGCGCCGGTCGAGGCGCGTCTCCGCCGCGCTCGTCACTTCGTAGCCACCGAAGCCTGAGCCGTAGCCGAGGTTGCGCCGGTCGAGGCGCGTCTCCGCCGCGCTCGTCACCCCTCGATCACGAGACCACCACGCGCGATCGCACGGGCCGAGAACCATCCCTCCGGATCGTGCTCGCCGGCTCGCCCCTGCCCGACCAGCGTAACGAACGGCGAAGCCCGGCGCCGAAAACGCGCGGAGGACGGCGCCGAAAAGAGTCCTCACGGGGTTTCCGTCTCGCCGGAAGCTCACCGGGCACTTTCGCCTTGCGAAAAACGCCTCGAGGAACGGGTCTCCAATCCCCCCGAGCTTTACGGGCACGGCACCGGGCACTTTCGCCTTGCGAAGAACGCCTCGAGGAACGGGTCTCCAATCCCCCCCGAGCTTCACGGGCGTAGCTGCTGCTCAACGCGGTGCACCCCGCTCGAGCGCCCACCCTCGATGGGGTCGCCCGCCGCCAGGGCGGGAGGCGGCAAAACCGCAACGAACGAAAGCGTCAGAAACGCCGGCGACTCAGCTCGTCTTGTTCTCCGGGAGCTGCTTCGACGCGTCGTCTTTGGCCTCGTCGGGATCCTCGCTGAGGCCCTTCTTGAACGACCGAATGCCCTCGCCGAGCCCTTTGCCGACGCCGGCAAGGCGCGTCGGACCGAAGAGGAGGAGAACGACGACGAGGACGATGATCCAGTGTACGGGGCTGAGCGATCCCATGCGGAGACCTCCGGGCGTCGTAGAACGCGAGCCGGTTTCCGGAGGATAGCACGGTAGGAGAAGGGGGCACGTGTCGATTCGGGGCGTCGGCCGATTCCTGGCTCGCTTGCGCCCGCCGAGCCCCGGGCCTTTCCTTTGCCGTGTGCGGGCCTGGCCCAAAGTCGGAGCTCGAGCGGACGCTTTCGGGGAGCGGATGCGTCACGGGCTCGCCGCGAGCCTCGACCGCCTCTCCCGAGCGCTGTCGTCGCCGCTCACCGAGGCCGAGCTCGACGCGCCGGGACTCGTGTTCGCGCCGCACCCCGACGACGAGACCCTCGGGTGCGGCGGCACGATTCTTCTCAAACGGAGCCGCGGCGCCGATGTCGGCGTGGCGTTCCTCACGGACGGCTCGAAGTCGCATGCGGCGCTCGTTTCTCCCGAAATCCTCGCTGACGAGCGGCATCTCGAGGCACTCGAAGCCTGCCGCAGGCTCGGTGTCCCCGAACGCGCCGTGACGTGGATGGGCTTTCCGGACGGGGAGCTCGCGCGTCACGCGCGGGCCGCCGTGTCGCGCGTGGTCGAGCTGCTGACCGAACGGCAGCCGCACGTCGTGTTCGCACCGTTGCCAGTGAACGAGCACCCCGATCACGTCGCGACTGGACGGATCGTGCGCGCGGCCCTTCGCCGCGCCCCTCTCGAAGCTCCGGTCACCCTGCTCGAGTACCCGATCTGGTTCTGGCACCATTTTCCATGGGTGAGCCTGCGGGACGGCGATCCTGGGCTCCTCGAAAAAACACGCGCGGCGCGCTTCGGACTTCGCGTGCTCACGCACTTGGACGTCCGTGTCGACGTGCGCGCGGTGCGTCGCGAAAAGCGGGCGGCGCTCGCAGCCCACAAATCCCAGATGGAGCGCCGCAACGGCGACCCGCGCTGGTGGACGCTCGGCGACGTCTCCGGCGGCGAGCTCCTTTCGCGCTTGCTCGCCGACGCCGAACGCTTCCGGCGAATCCGCGTCGGAGGCTGCGGCTGAGCGCAGCTGCGCTGCGGCGTCGGCGTCAGAGATCGAACTCCGCTTCGTAAGCCGCGTCGGGTCCGTCGAGGCGCAGCTCGAAGGAATACGTTCGCGGCCCGACGCGGGCGCCCAGCCGAACGCGCACGGGTGGCGCTTCATCCCCGAGATCCTCGAGCACGACTCGAACCCGATACGTGCCGCGCGGCGGATCGTTGCCGTCGAGGAACACGTTCTCGAGGTTCTGCCCCCGACAGGGTTCTTCGCGTCCCGGGCAGTCCCGCTGCTTCACGAGGCCGCTCGCGAGCGTGCGGCCTCGTGAAGCAGCGG
>QGUH01001062.1 GCA_003242355.1 Pseudomonadota bacterium | reverse complement strand
GGAATGTGAATAGAAACCAGGCCAAGATTCATCCCCGGCCACCCGTCATCCTTGACATGGTCCGGCGCACGGCCTTTGAAGAGGGCGATCTCGGCCGGTCGGAGCGGATGTATCGGGCGCTGCTCCTCGTCGAGGGCCGGGACGGCGCGCGGACGAGCCGCGCCGAAGCGCTGCTTTCACTCGGCGACATCGCCGAGCGGCGGGGAGACGCCGTGCGCGCCGAGGAGTTCGTCGAGAGCGCGTTCGAAGCCGCGCAGGAAAGCGCCGACGAGGCCGTGATGCTCGAGCGCGCGCTGCGCGCGCGCGGGCGCCCGGAGCTCCTGGCGCGTGCGATCGGCATCAGCATGGGCCACGGGCCGTCCGCGCCGGAGGCGACGCGGAGCCTTCTGCACCTGTGCGAGCTGTACGCGGAGCTCGGCAAGCTCGACGACAATCGAGACGAGATCGCACGCCGCGCGGCAGCGGCGCACCAGGAGCTCGAGCGCCTCGAGTCGGTCGACGACGGAGCCTGGGCGGCTCTCGGGCGCGTTTACGAGCTGCTCGGCGACGCTGCGGCCGAAGCCGCCGTGCTCGAGCGGCGCGTGCAGAGCGTGTTGCACTCGAGCCGGCCGCCGGCCGATCCCGACCTGTTGCTGCGGCTCGCGCGCGCGCGGCTCTCCGATCCGGCGACCTTCGAGGAAGGTCTGGGTTTGCTCGAGCGCGCGCTCGACGCCGGCGTGAGCTCGCCGCGCATCAAGGAGCTGGTCGAGCTGGCGTTCACGGCGCACGCGGAGCTGCCGCGCCCGGCGCGGTTGCTCGAGCGAGTGGCGCGTGCCGCTGGCGACGACGCCTTGCTCGCGCAGGCGCTGCTCGAGCGCATCGAGCTCGGGGAGGCCGCGATCGAGGACGTGCGCGCGGTGGTGGAGATCGCGGCGCGGCTCGACGACGCCGCGCTCGCGCGTCGCGTCCTCGAACGGGCGCTGGAGGACGGTCGTTTCGATGCCGTTCCGGCCGATGCGGCGTGGCTCCGTCGGGAGCTCGCTCAGCGGATGCGGGCGGCGGGTGACCGCGCGCGCGCGCGGGCGCTCGAAGAAGCCGCGGTGGACTACCTCGATGCGGACGCGGCGCGGGCCCTGCTGGTCGAGCTTTCGCGCGAAGCCGAAGGGGAAGGGGACTTCGAGAGCGCCGTGCGCGTGCTCGAGAAGCTCCATCGCGAGGGACCTGCCGATCCGGGGATTTTCCGCCCGTTGCTCGCGCTGCAGCGAAAGTTGGGCAACGCAGAGCGGCTGGTGGAGCTCATCGAGCAGATCGCGCCCGCGCTCGAAGATGCGACCGAACGCCTGAACCTGCGCCTCGAACAAGCCGAGGTCCTGCTCTCCGAGCTCCGTCGCACCGACGAGGCGATCCTGGTGCTTCGAGACGTCGTGCGCGAGGCGCCGGGGCATGCGGCCGCCGTCGCGCGGCTCGCGGAGCTGCTCGAACGCGAAGGGCGGAAGGACGAGCTCATCGAGCTGTTCGAGATCCAGATGGATGCTGCGAAGGATCGCGGCGATGCCGCAGCCATCGCGGCCCATGCCGAACGGCTCGCGGAGCTCCTCGAGCAGCGGGGCCGCCCCGAAGCGGCCATGGACGCTTGTCGCGCCGCGCTCGAGTGGCAACCGCCGGCTCCGCGGCCGTTGCTCGGCTTGCTCGCGCGCCTCAGTGAGGCAGCCGGGGATCAGGGAGCGCTCGCGGAGGCGCTCGAGGCACTGCTCGCGATCGAGGAGGGCGACGCGGTGCCGCCTCTGGCTCGGCGGCTCGCGAAGGTCCGCGATCAGGCGGGCGACACCGCGGGCGCCGAGCGGGCCCTCGAGACCGGGTTCGTGGCGTGCCCGAGCGATCCGGAGCTGTGCGAGCTGCTCGTGCGGCGCTACGAGGAGCGCGGCGAAACGGAGCGGGTGGCGGGCGTGCTCGCGCGGGCGCTCGAAGCCCGCCCGGACGACCTCGCTCTGCTCGAACGCGTGATCGACGCCGAACGCGCCATGGGGCGTCCCGAGCGCGCGCTTTCGGCGATCGATCGACTGCTCGAACGACGCGAGGCGGACGCGGCCGTGCTCCGCAGGCGCGCACAGCCGGGCGGGGCAGCAGCCGCAGTCCGGGCACGCCGGGGACACCCAA
>QGUH01001061.1 GCA_003242355.1 Pseudomonadota bacterium | reverse complement strand
CTTCACCAACTTGCCATACAGGAGCTCATCGGCACGCCATGGCCTTCCCACGGAACGACCACTGCTCGGCCCCGTGGCCCCTGCAAGGAGCTAGCCCTCGCCAGGCTCGCGAGCTACCATCCGCAACCCCACGAGCTCCTGAGATCGCTGTGGACGGCCGAGTTCGGATCGCTCGCATCATCGCGCGCCTCAATGTCGGCGGACCAGCAACGCACGTTTCGTTACTGACATCCCGATTACCCGCTAATCGCTTCGACACGCTGCTCATCACGGGGCAGGTCTCCTCGGGTGAAGTCGAGATGACGGACGTGCTTGAGCGCGAGGGGGTGACGCCGACTCGAATCCCGGAGCTCGGCCGCTCAGCCAATCCGTTCAGGGACATCGCGGCCTTCCGCCGACTCATCGACGAACTCCGGCGCTTCCGCCCGCACATCGTGCACACGCACACGAGCAAGGCTGGAGCGCTAGGGAGAGCCGCCGCACGGCTCTTGCGCATCCCATACGTCGTCCACACGTACCACGGCCACGTTTTCGAGGGCTACTTCCACCCCTGGGTGACGCGGACGATCATCAACGCCGAGCGCACGTTGGCCAGGCTCACCGACGTCGTCGTCACCATCTCGCCTCGTCAGCACGTCGATCTCACGCAACGGTTCCGCGTGGTTCCCCCCGAACGGACACGAGTCATTCCCCTCGGCTTCGACCTGTCCCGCTTCGACGACGTTTCGATGTACCGCGGTCAGGTCCGGCGAGAGCTCGGCATCCCGGACGGAGTCCCCATCGTAACGTCCCTCGGACGACTCGTACCCATCAAAGACTATCCGCTATTGTTGCGAGCCTTCGCCGTGATGCGCAACAAGGACGCGCGGTTGGTGCTGGTGGGAGACGGAGACGAGCGGCAAAGCCTCGAGCAACTGGCTGGCGAGCTCGGTATTTCACTGCGCGTTCATTTCTTGGGTTTTCGCAGCGACGTTCAACGCCTCTTGGCAGACACTACCGTCGTCGCACTCACTTCCAAGAACGAAGGGACTCCCGTCGCGCTCATCGAGGCACTCGCAGTTGGTTGCCAGGTCGTGGCGACGGACGTCGGCGGCGTCTCCGACGTGCTCGCGAATGGCGAGTACGGACGGCTCGTGTCCAGCCGAGCTCCTACCGCATTCGCCGAAGCGCTCGACCAGAGCATCGCCTTCGCTGCCTCCCCCTCCGCGCACGACCGCAGCCAGCGGGCTCGCGATTACGTTCGCCAGAGGTATGGTTTCGAGCGGCTCGTTGCCGAACACGTATCGCTGTACGACTACCTCCTATCCGGGGCCGCACCCATGCGCTCGGCAGTCGAGCCCCTCTTCAACGCACGAGGCAAACTTTCATGACGAACTGGCTGATCACCGGTGGCGCGGGATTCATTGGATCCCACCTCGCGGAAGCCCTACTACGGCGCGACGACAGCGTCTACGTCCTCGACGACCTCTCGACGGGCAGCGCCCGCAACGTCGAGCATCTTCGCCCCAATCCACGATTCCACTTCTACGTCGACACCGTCAACAATCTCCCTCTGTTGGCCGAGCTGGTCGATTACGTGGACGTCGTCGTTCATCTCGCCGCTGCAGTCGGTGTCAAACTCATCGTCGATAGCCCAGTTCGCACGATCGAAACCAACATTAACGGCACCGAGCATGTGCTGCGCACCGCCGAAAAGAAGCGAAAGCGTGTGCTGGTAGCGAGCACCTCCGAGGTCTACGGGAAGTCCCCTCATATTCCATTCCGAGAAGACGGCGACCTCGTCCTCGGTCCATCGAACAAGGGTCGCTGGAGCTATGCCGCGAGTAAGCTCATCGACGAGTTCCTCGCCATCGCCTACTGGAAGGAGCGCCGCCTTCCCACCACCGTGGTCCGCCTCTTCAATACGGTCGGACCTCGCCAAACCGGGCAGTACGGCATGGTGCTGCCCACGTTCGCCCGTCAAGCCCTCAAGAACCAGCCCATCACGGTCTACGGCACGGGCAACCAAACGCGGTGCTTCTGCCACGTATCGGACGTCGTGCGTGCGCTCATCGAGCTCTCCCAACGCGACGCAGCCGTTGGAGAGGTCTACAACGTCGGCAGCACCAACGAAATCACGATAAGGAACCTTCCGCG
>QGUH01001060.1 GCA_003242355.1 Pseudomonadota bacterium | reverse complement strand
TGGGGGCGCCTGGCGCGGGTGGTTGCGGGGTTCCGGAATTCGCGGGCGGGGGTGGGGCTGGCGCGGTTGTTCTCGCGGTGAAAGGGGGGCCGGCGCGGTTGTTCTCGCGGTGAAAGGGGGGAGCGGGGACCGCGACGGGCAGCGGGGGGGGGGGGGCGCGGGGAGGATTGGCTCCGTCTGGAGAGCGAGCGTGCGCGGAGGGTGTCGGCCAGTACTACGATGGAGTCGCCAGACTCGTGTGAGGCTGCACCGGGCGGGACACCCACGTGGGGGAAGTGTCGGTTCCGGCCGGCGAACGAGCGTGCGCGGAGGGTGTCGGCCAGAGCATTACGAAAGAGCTATCGTCAGGCTCGCGTGAGACGGCGTGACGAGGCGCCAGCGCGCCAAATCCCCTGGAGCCCAGGCGGCGCCGGTAACCACTCCGATGGAGCAATCGTCAGAATCGCGTGAAGCCGCGAGAGGCGGGATACCCACGTGGGGGAAAGCGCCGGCTCCGGTCCGGAGAGCAGGCGTGCACTAAAAGATGCCGGCAAGCACGATTGCTCCACCAGCAGGCTAGCGTGAGCCCGTGTGGCAGGGTCACCCACGCGGGGCGACGGTCGATTCTGAGGATGAAAGTCGACCGCCGATCGCTCAAGGGAAAAGGACGGCTTTCGCCGGAGAGACCAAGCGTGTGCCGGAGGGTACTGCCGAGCGCACGCGGGTTGGATGGCGGGTCCCCCAAAGAAAGCCGGGGCCTCACTGATTGAAGGCGTACGGGCGACGAGCCTCGCCATCGGAGGCGCACGGCGACGAGCCTTGCGTCGGAGGTGCACGGCAACGAGCCCCGCGATCGGAGGCGCAGAACGACGGAGCCTCGCGATCGGGAGCGCCCGAGCCGCGGGCTCTTACCAAGCAAAGCGCACGCGCGTAGGGCTGCGTATCGAGCGCTACCGGGAGAATCGAGCACGACCGGGAGCCTTGCTCCATCGTTTCGAGCGAGAACCGGTTCAAGAGAACGGAATATCTGGGGGCGAGAGGGTTCTTCTTGACAGCCTTTTGTTCCTGCGCGCGCAGTGGAGCGCGGGATTACTCGAGAACGCGCTCCGTTGGGCGCTGGGCGGCGCGCTCGCGCGGTTTCGGAACAAAAGGGGCTCGCGCGCCGATCGACATGCCGAAAGCGCGCTCACGAGGCGCGCAGAGGGGTCGCGAAACACGGGTGTATGCTCGTCACATGCAAGCGGGAGTTTGGGTCGAGAATATCGACTGGGTCTTGGCGCACGAGGAGCTCGAGCGAATCGCGAAGGAACGCGCGGAGCTCGATGGGCGCGAGGGCTTGGCGCTGCTCCGGGCCTATCGTGCGGAGGTGCACCGGCATCTCGGCTACGTTTCGTTCGCGCAGTACGTGGAAAAGCTGTTCGGCTACGGCTTTCGAACCACCGACGACAAGCTCCGGACGGCGATCGCCCTGGAGGGCCTTCCGGAGGCACCACGCAGCCATCGACCCACCAACGGCGGCCCACGCACGAGGTGCAGCGGACCCACGTGGGGCGACTGCATCTCAACGGCGCGGGGCGGAGCTCTGCGCCGACCGTTGCAGCGGCAACGGCCGTGCCCTTGCCGAAGGCAACAACGCTGCGCCGCGCGGCGCTGGCGGAGCTGACGGGTGCGATCGGCTGAAACGCAGTGAGTCGCACGAGCGCTCTCGGGCCCCCCGATTGCGAAGCTGACGGGTGCGATCGGCTGAAACGCAGTGAGTCGCACGAGCGCTCTCGGGCCCCCGATTGCGAAGCTGACGGGTGCGATCGGCTGAAACGCAGTTGCCGAGCCGACCGCTGCGGCCGGCCGAAACGCAATGGAGTCGGGGCGCGCGCCCGGCGCGCGTGCTGGTCTTGACTCGTGGTCAGGACGCACGGGCTCACGCACATCAGCCTCGCGATCTCCGATCCGGAGCGGTCCTTGCGTTTCTACCGCGAGGTTTTCGGCGTGGAGGAGTCCTTTTGCGACGAGACGCAGATCCACGTAAAGGGGCCCGGGCCCTTCGACGTGCTCGCGTTCGAGCGACGCGAGAATGGCGTGGGCGCGCGCGGCGGGATCGACCCTTTCGGATTTCGGGTGGTCGTTCCCCGCGACATCGACACCGCGATCTATGCGGTG
>QGUH01001059.1 GCA_003242355.1 Pseudomonadota bacterium | reverse complement strand
CGCGGGTTTTAGTAAAGCAACTGGCGACGAACCGCGCCCCCACCCTTTGCCCTGGGGGGGGGTCGTGACGCTGCCCGCGATCGGCGCCGACGACGAAAAAGCTCCGAGAACGACTCAGCCTCGCTCCGGCGCCGCGCGCGGCGTCGTTTCTCGACGCGCTCACGCGAACCCCGCGCATTGGGCAAGGATGGCGGCGTGTCGGGGCCGATGCGTCGGGTATCCACGGGACCGCCGATCGCCGTCGATTGCGGGATGCCGGATCGCCCTCGCGTGCAGCGAGCTCTTCGGGCACGAGCGGGGCGCCTTCACGAATTCGATCTCCGATCACGTCGACGCGTTCGAAGCCGCATCGGGCGGAACGTTCTTCCTCGACGAAATCGGCGAGCTATCGCTCGACATCCAGCCGGCCCCGCTTCGGGGCTCGAGCGTCCCGCATTTCCGGTTTGCAGCGCACCTACTTGGGGGGACTCGCGGCGAAGGTCAGGGCGCGGCGCAGCGCGGAGCGCATGAGGGCCCGAGCGGCTGCGCGGCCCGAGATGAGCCCGAGCCGCGCAGCCGTCGTGAGGGCACACGAAAGCCGGCGCTAGTGCACCGCAAACCAGATGCGAACAACGTTTCCGGGGGCGATTGCAGCAGGATAGGCTGGAACCTGCGTTCGGGGAATTGACCTCACCTCATGAGCGGTGCACTAGGGGTCCGTGGCGCACAACACCGGTGCCATACGATGGGCGATATCGATTTTTTCGTGGGGGAGCCGCCCCGACCAACCCTTTCCCCACGGGCAGTTCGGGTCGTCGACCGGGTTGTCGTCGTTACTCCAGCGAGCCAACGGCTTCTTCGGAGCTCGGCTCCTCGAACGAGTCGACCTCCGCGGTGCAGCCGCACGAAAAGAGTGCTGCGAATGGAACGGAGGGTACCAACTTCGTCGTGCTGTCGAGTAGACGAGGGGACGCGTCGCGGAGCGCTCGCTCCGTGCGGTGCGGGGCCGGAACGGCTGGCCTTTGGATTCGGGGAGGCTTTGGGCCAGAGGGCCGCAAGGACGGAAGAGGGTCGGAAGAGCGCTCGGGCCCTTCGGTGCGCCGCGTGGGATTTCACGGGAGAGCCTCGGGTGCGCCCGGGGGAGCGACTTTGGTAGGGTGAGCGGGGCCCGTTGGGGCCGGACCATGGTGAGCGCTCGTGTTCCTCTGAGCTTTCGACGTGTGGTCGAGGGGTTCGTGGCCGGCAACCGGATTCGGTTGCTCAAGGACGGGCGCGAGGCCTTTCCCGCGATGCTCGAGGCGATCGCTCAGGCGCGGCGGCAGGTGTTGCTCGAGATGTACTGGTTCGATTCGGATCGGATCGGGCGGCGCTTCGCGGCGGCGCTCGCCGAAGCGGCGAAGCGCGGGGTGGACGTTCGCGTGATCTACGACGCCGTCGGATCGATCGGCGCCTCGTCGGAGATGTTCGAGGAGCTCGAGAGAGCGGGCGTGCAAGTCGTCGAGTACAACCCGGTCGCGCCGTGGAAGCGACGTTTTCGGCTGGATCGCCTGAGCCGCCGCGACCATCGAAAGATTCTCGTGGTCGACGGCGCGCTCGGGTTCACGGGCGGCGTGAACATCGCCGACGCGTGGCTGCCCGAGGAAGAAGACGGGCAGGGCTGGCGAGACGACATGGTGTGCATCGAAGGGCCGGCCGTTCGCGGCTTCTTGCGCTGTTTCGCCGGAGCGTGGCGACGGAGCGGCCGGTCATCCTCGACCGAGCTTCTCGCGGAGGCGTCGACGCAGGCGCCATCCGGACGACAGAGCGTTCGCATCGTGGGGGAGGCGGGCATCGGGGGACGCCACGCGATGGGGACCGAGTACCTCGCGCAGATGCACCGCGCAGAGCGCCGGATCTGGCTGAAAAACTCCTACTTCATCCCGGACCGCCGCACGATCCGCGCGCTCTGCCGCGCTGCGCGGCGCGGGGTGGATGTACGCATCATCGTGCCGGGTGAAATCGACGTCGCGGTTGCGGCTTGGGCGAGCCGCGCGGTGTGGAACCGGCTGATGCGCGCCGGGGTCCGGATCTACCAGTGGATGCATGGCATCCTTCACTCCAAGACGGCCGTCGTGGACGGCCGCTGGAGTACGATTGGCACGTTCAACCTGGATCACCT
>QGUH01001058.1 GCA_003242355.1 Pseudomonadota bacterium | reverse complement strand
GTCGCATACACACCAATTCGATACGGCGATCTGCTCTTTGCGGCCTCAGGGGAAAAACTTGAGGAGATCGGCAAGTCTGCCGTCAACTTGATTCACGGAGAAGCACGCTGCGGCGGCGACATGATCGTCTTGCGCCCGAGCGTGCCCGTCGTGCCACGCTTTCTCGGCTACGCGACCAATGCTGCTCCATCGGTCGCGCAAAAGACGACGATGGGGCGTGGCACCACAGTCAAGCACATCTACCCCGCCGAACTGCGCAACCTTGCGATCCCGATCCCGCCTATCGACCAACAGGCAATCATAGCCGACTTCCTCGCCCGCAGGACGGCGGCCATCGACACCCTCATCGAGAAGCAGGAACAACTCCTCGCGCTACTCGCCGAGAAGCGCCAGGCGCTCATCACGCAGGCAGTGACGAAGGGCCTCGACCCGAACGCGCCGATGAAGGACTCGGGCATCCCGTGGCTCGGAGAGATTCCCAAGCACTGGGCAGTGGTTCGTGTTTCCTATGTCGCTGAGGTTCGCAACGGCTCGACCCCTGACCGGAACAACGACGACTATTGGGTGGACGGCTGTATTCCGTGGCTATCGAGCGGGAAGGTCAACGACTTCGTTGTGACCGAGGCAGACGAACTCATCACAGAGCGCGCCCTCCGCGAGACTTCGGTGCGTGTGCTCCGCAAAGGAACCGTGCTCGTAGGCATGGTCGGTCAGGGCCGTACGCGCGGCATGAGCGCCATCATGGCGCTCGATGCGTGCATCAACCAGAACGTCGCGGGGGTCACGGCGCGTCCTCCTCTGCTCGATGCGTACCTTCATTTCGTATTTGTGACGGCATACGATTCGCTCCGGGAGCTCGGTCGCGGCGGACAACAGGACGCCTTGAACTGCGAGATAATCAAGGCGTTTCGCATCCCGTTGCCTCCCCTCGACGAGCAACGTCGTATTGTCGAGTATGTCGAGAGCGAGCTTCGTCGCCTCGACACCCTCTCCCAGTGCGTCCAGGCGATGATTGAGAGGCTCCGCGAATACCGCCAGGCGCTCATCACCGCCGCGGTCACCGGCCAGCTCGACGTCACGGCCACCGAGGCGGAGCAGGCCGCGAACGTCGTGGAGGCGGCCACTGCATGACGGCGATCTACACCGAGCGCGCGTTCGAGGACGCAATCGAGCACCACCTCTTGACGGCCGGTGGATGGCACAAGGTTGCGCCCACCGCCTTCGATCGCGAGCGCGCGCTCATCCCGAGCGAGGTGTTCGCCTTCATCGAGGCGACGCAGAGTGCGCTCTGGAACGAGCTCCGCACGCAGCACGGCGCGGGCCTTGAAGCTGCGGTGCTCGACACGCTGGCGAAGTCGCAGGCTTCGCGCGGCACGCTCGACGTGCTCCGACACGGCTTCAAGTTCTACGGAAAGACCATCCAGCTCGCGGTCTTCAAGCCCGCGCACGGCCTGAACCCCGACGTGCTTGCGGCCTACGCCGAGAATCGACTCGCCGTAATCCGACAGGTGCGCTTCGCGCCCGCCGGCGACAAGGACGAGGACCAGTCCGTCGACATGGTGCTAGCGCTGAACGGCCTACCCATCGCGACGCTCGAGCTCAAGAACCCGCTCACGCACCAGACCGTCCAGCACGCTATCGCGCAGTATCGGGCGCGCGATCCTCGCCATCGGCTCTTTCAGTTCAAGCGCGGCGCGCTCGTTCATTTCGCGGTGGATCCGGATCTGGTCTACATGACCACGTTCTTGCGCGGAGAGACCACCACGTTCCTGCCGTTCAACCGCGGAGCGAACGGTGGCGCCGGCAACCCAGAGCATCCAAGCGGTTACCGCACCGCCTACCTCTGGGAGGAGGTCCTCGCGCGCGACTCGTTCCTCGACATCGTCGGGAGGTTCCTGCACGTCGCGAAGGAAGAGAAGCTCCGTGGCGGCAAGAAGGTGGAAGAGGAGAAGATCATCTTTCCGCGCTACCACCAGCTCGATGTGGTTCGGAAGCTCGAGGCAGCCGCCCGCGTGGATGGCCCGGGGCACAGCTACCTGATTCAACACTCGGCAGGCTCGGGGAAGTCGAACAGCATCGCCTGGCTCGCGCACCGGCTCTCGAGCCTGCACGACGCCAAGGACGAGCGCGTGTTCGACT
>QGUH01000126.1 GCA_003242355.1 Pseudomonadota bacterium | reverse complement strand
CGACATCGGACCGAAAACGAAGGCCACGAGATCGAACGAGAACAGGCCGACGAGACCCCAATTGATCGCGCCGATCACGGTCAGGATGATCGCGGCCCAATCGAACCCATTGAGATCGCGGGTGCGCTGCATGCTGGTTGCCATGCCCCGGAGGGTGCAAGCGCTGCACCAGCACGATGCGGCTCGGGACGGCTCCCGAGCGGCATTTCCGCTGGATTCTGGTATGACGTGCCGCATGGGTCTCCCCGACGCTCCGAACGGCCCCAAGCCCCCGCTCCGGGACCGGCTGCAGGCGCACCTCGTCGAGTTCGGCTCGCTCGCGCTGTGGGTTTACCTCGGCATCTTCGCCGTCGTGCTCTTCGGATTCGCGCTCGCCATCACGCTCGGCTTCGATGCTGCCGAGATCGGAGGCCCCGTCGCGACCGCCGGCACGTGGGGCGTGGCGTACGTGGCGACCAAGGTCACGCAACCGTTGCGCATCGCTGCAACCCTCGCCCTCACGCCCGTGATCGCCGCCCTGCTCCGCCGGCGCAAGCGCGCTCGCGATGCGGAAACCACGGCCACGTCCACGCCGGAGGCGCGGAGCTCGGGCGTCTGATTGCGGAAGGTGGGGGGAGCCGTGCCGAACGCGCTGCCCGGCCTCCGGGCGCGCGCGAGCGAACGGGCGAGCGGTGTCGTACGTGCGCTCCCCCTGTCGGTGTGGAGCCCGTCCCGAGCGGCGGCATTCGGATCCGCCGTGCGGGCCGAGGCGATTGCTGCCCACGCTCTCAGGATTTGCGGAGCGTCGCCGTTTCTCCGAGGTGACGCCCTCGACTCGAAGGGCGGTTTTCGGTGCGCAACGGAGAGACGAATCTGACGAACAAGGAATTGGTTCAGGCGGTCGTGGAGTTGACGGGGCTCACCCCCATGCTCGGTCCCGGCACCGTTCGGCGCGCTCTGCGCGATTCCGGTGTCGACCCGGCGAAAGCGACGGAAGAGGACATGCTGCGCGCGTTGCCTCGACTCTTCGCGCGGCTCACGGCATTTCAAACCGAGGCAGTCGCGCTCGCGAACACCGAGCGTATCGAGAGCTTCCTTCGGAGCCGTCTCGGATGACGCGGGGTCGATGTAGGGCGCGCGCCGAGCTCGTGTGTGTGGGTCGCCTCACGGCGTGTCGCGGTTCGAGCGCCGCCGACGGCCTCGGAATCGCGGCGGCGACCCGTGCCGAAGGACCACACGCTCGTCCGTTTCCGCTAGACTACCAAGCCACTCGTCGGACGTTCGGTAACGCCTCCGCCCCATAGAGCGCGCATGGAAACCCTCGAAAAGTACCGAGCTGCTGCTGCGAAAGCTACCCGGGCGGAGTTCGTCGAGGAATTCGCTGGGCTCTACCTGCTCAAGCGCCCGACCAAGGGGGGCGAGGTGCAACAGCCGTCCACCAAAATTGGCTTCGCGACGACCCTCGCGCAGATCGGGATCGATCCGCTGGCGTCCGAGTGGCGGATCGTCCCGGTGCGCAAGCGCCCCGACAATCCGTTCCCCGAGCGCCTCTCGATTGGACGGGCGACGAACTGCGATCTGGTGCTGCGGCTACCGTTCGTCTCCAAGGTGCAAGCCCATTTCGTGCAGCAACCCGATGGCTCGTTCGTGCTCCGCAACAAGGAGCCGTCGAATCCGACGTTCCACAACCACAGAAAGCTCGAGCCGAACGCTTCGCGGCCGCTCACGGTCGGGGACATGGTGGGCTTCGGACCGCTGGTGTTCGAGTTCGTGGACGCGGCGCGCCTCTACGACGTTCTGAAGCGCGAGACGTGAGCGTTTCGCGCGTCGCGGTCGGAATGCGCTCGGCGTCCGTATCGCGTTCGCGGTAGTGCGCGGCCTCAGCCGCCGAAGGCGACTCGGCTCGGCGAGCTCCCGGTTCGCTCCCCGGCTTTCAGGTCGGGATCAACCTCTCGCCGAGCTCGTTGCGGCGTGGCGGCCCGCGGCGCGGTGGCTTGCCCAATCTTTCAGAAGCTGTTCACGCTGACGCCGACGTAACCGCCGTCCGGGAGCACCATGGCACCCATTTGAATCGGAGCTGGTTTGGTCGGGCGCGTGACGTACAGGATCGCCGCGGTTGCGAACGAGGCCACGCTCACGCCGAGGGATACGTCGGCGATGAGCCCGATCTGCCGGAGCTTCTTGGTGTCGCAGTTCGGGGCGCACCCCTTGACGGGGTCTTCGTAATCCTTCTTCGTCGATTGGTGGATGAGCCCCCACGTCGCCCAGTTCGCCGCCGCTGCCAGCCCCACGCCACCCATCACCCAGGTCATGAGCGGGACGGGGCGCTGCGGCGACTCGGTGACCGGGGGCGGCGCGAGGGGCTCCGGCTCCTTCTGCGGCTGGGGCTCGACGACGGGTTTCGCGGACGGAACGGGGCCTTCGACGGGATCGAACGCCGCGGAGACCGTGCGAAACTTCTCGCCTTCGCCGAGGAGGATCTCCGTCTCGATGGGATCGTAACCCGCGACCTCGAAGCGAAAGCGATGCGTGCCGGGATTGATCTCGACGGCGCGTCCGGGCAGCCCATCGAAGATGAGCTCGTCGTTCAAGAACACTTTCGCATCGGCGCGATTCTCGCCGCGAACCGTGACGACGAACACCACCGACGGGATCTGGAGCCCCAGCTCGTCGACCCAGCGCAAGCAATCACTGCGAACGAGCGAGGGGCACGAGGCTTGGGTGCACTTGCGAATGAGCTCGCGAGACTCGCGCAGCCTGCCGATCTTGCGCAGCTCTTGCCCTTGGGTGTGCGCCGAGACGCATTGTTCGATGGCTTCTTCCGATTGCGCCGGCGCGCTCGGCGAGGCCGACGGGGCGGCGCTTTCCGACGCGGACGGGGTGGGGGCTTCGGGCTCCGCGCTCGCGACGGAAGCGAATCCGAAGCAGCAGGCGAGCGTCAGCGCGAATGCACGCCGAGCGCCGGGCAAGGCGAAACCGAGAAAGATCATCGCAGGGCGGTACGACCGGCGGTCGCGAGCGGATAAGTCGGCGCGGAGCACGACGAGACGATCGAGACATGCGCGTTGCGCGATGTCCAGCGGGCTCTCCAACGGCCGGGCTCTCCAACGGCGTCATGGTCGCACCTTCTGCGACTCTGGATCTAAGCGCCTATATTCCAGAGGGGTTGGAAGACGAAGACGCGAACGCAGAAGGTGCCGAGTCGGCGGTGGTGTGGTCGCCGAACCTGCGTTCGACGCCGTCGTTCCAAAGGTAGGAGTCACGGAAACGAGGTCCCGAGTAGCGAGTGTTCGACTCGTCTCAATTGCGCGGTGCGGCCCATTGCGGAGCAGCGTTCACGCTGGCATAGTGACGATAGTGAGCATCAGCAGGGACGACGCCCAAACTCCGCACCGCACCGACGGTGACGAGCGTTACTTGACCCAGCAGAACAAGTATTACGTGCTGGCGGAGCTCGGTCGAGGCGGTACGGCGGTCGTGAACCTCGCGGTGGCGCGGGGCATCGGGGGGTTCAGCAAGCTCGTCGTCTTGAAGACGATCAAGGAGGACTTCCGGGGTCAGGCCGACTTCGTGCGGATGTTCCTCAACGAGGCGCGGCTCTCGGCGCGCATGAACCATCCGAACATCGTGCAGACGTACGAGGTCTATCGCGACCAGGGTCTGCCGGTGATCGTGATGGAGTACATCGAGGGCCAGTCGATGGCGAAGTTGAACGTGCGCGCGTTCAACGACCCCGCGTACACGCCGAATCTCTTGATCACGATTCTGTGCCGCGTGCTCTCCGGCCTGCACTACGCGCATTCGCTCACCGACTTTCGCGGCAACCCGCTCAACATCGTTCACCGCGACGTCACGCCGCACAACATCATGCTGACCTACCAAGGTCAGGTGAAACTGCTCGACTTCGGCATCGCCAAGCTGAATCTCTCCTCGGATCAAACGGGCACCGGCATCATCAAGGGCAAGATCGGCTACATGCCGCCGGAGCAGCTCGAAGCGGGAACGCTGGACGCCCGTGCGGACGTGTTCGCGGTCGGCGTGATCCTGTGGGAAGGTCTCGCGCGCCGCAGGTTCTGGGGCGACATCGGCGAGGCCAACATCATGCGCAACCTGCTGTCGCACGAGATCCCGTCGCTCAGGCTCGCGAAGCCCGACGTGGATCCCGAGCTCGAGCGCATCTGCATGAAGGCGCTGGCGCCCGCGACGCGCGATCGGTATGCGACGGCAGCCGAGTTCCAGGCGGATCTCGAGCGCTACCTCCAGAGTCACGGCGGTCCGGTTCCGGACACGCAGATTGCCGATCTCGTCAACAGCGCGTGCGCGGACTTGCGGCGGGAGGCGCAGCGCGTGCTCGATGCCGCGCTCCAGGCGTTCGCGGCCGAGTCGCCCGAGGGTTGGGAGGATGCGATGCGCGCCCTCGAGGGGTTCCGCTCGAATCCTCCCGAGGGTTACAACGCGCAGTCGACGAAGACGAACGCGGCCGACAAAGGGCGCTCGCGGCTCACGGTGCTCTCGGGCGTGCTCTTCGCCGCTGCCGGCGCGCTCGGGATTTACGCGTGGATGCAGGCGCGCGCTCCGGCCGACGTGCAGCGCGAAGGCCCCGTGGTGAGCGCGCCGCCCGCGCCGCCGCCGCCCGCCGCAACGACGACGCCACCGCCGCCCGCGGAGCCGGCCATGGCGCGCGTTCGTTTCGTCGTGCGCCCGTTGTCCGCGAAGTTGTTCTGGGACGGTGAGCCGCTCACGTCCAATCCCTACGAAGGGGACCTTCCGCTCGACAAAGCCCGCCACGAGCTGCGCGCGGAGGCAGAGGGATACAAGCCCCTCGTTCGCAACATCCTCCTCGAGTCGGACATGCGCCTCGAGCTCGCGATGGAGGCCGAGCCGAAGCCCACGCCCGTCGTGCGTCCCCGTCCGGCGCCGGCGCGTCCGCGTTCCGGTACGACGCCCGCCGAAAGTGCTGCCGCTCCTCCGCCGCCTGCACCCACGGCGACTGCCGACTGCAACCCGCCCTACGTCATCGACGCGAGCGGCATCAAGCGGTACCGGCTCGAGTGCCTGCAGCGCTGACGCGCGCTCCCTCGCGGCGCGCCGAGCTTTCGGTCCGTCCATCGTCGACGAGAGGTGCAATGACGAGAGGTGCAATCGTCGTGGTCACCCCCGACGCGGGCGATATCCAGCGTCTCGACGCGAGCGTCTGCAGCGCCGCCCTCGTGCCACTGCTCGCGTCGCGACGCGCTCGTTCGGTCTCGGCAGCGACGCGACACGAGGGGCGTCGCGCGGCATCGAAGCGAGCGCCCGCGGCGCCGAGACGTCCCGGCACACGGAGACTCATCCCTCGCGCTCTGCGAAACCTCGGCTGACCTCGCGGCGGACGACGAACCCCAGGGCTCTCGCGTCCCTGCCCGCTGCGAGGTTGCGCCCTTTCGGCGAAGCTCGGAGCTACTCGAGGATCTCGCGAACGCTGACCGCGTCGAGGACGATGTCGGGGTACGGCTCGGTCGTGGTGCCCTGCTCGACGTAGAACGAGAACTCGCTGTGCTCGCAGTCCCTGGCGACGAACTGTCCTTCGAACGGAACCCACTCGTCGCGGGCGTTCTTGACGACGATCTGGGTGAAGTACGGGGTGTCGTCTCCTTCGCAGTAAATCTTCGCCGTCACCTTGAATTGGTAGAAGGTCGAGCTCGTGGTGCGCAGCATCGCCGAAAAGAGGTATCGCCCGCCAGGCTGCACGAGCCCCGTCAAGTACTGAGCGGGGCCCTCCCAGTTCGCGCTCCGATCGGTGCAGAGCAGGCAATGGTTGCCCTCGTAACACCCTTCGTCCAGCAGTTCCAAGGTGGGATTGCCGAACCGGTCCCAGGAGTCGAGTCCGTCTTCGAAGCCACCGTTGACGATCAGCTCATCGCCGAGCACGAGCGTGCCACCCGTGCCACCGGTACCGCCCGTGCCACCGGTACCGCCCATGCCGCCCTGCCCGGACGTGCCCCCTTCCGTGGCGCCGGCAGCGCCGGCCGCGCCTGCTTCCGCGGGAGCGCCGCCCTCGGAATCGACGGCTCCGGCTGCGCCTCCTTCGTGGCCTGCGCCGCCTTCGCCTGCGGTCCCGTCGCCTCCGGCGCCCGGCGAGCCGCCCGCGCCACCGTCACCGCCGTTCGTGGGCAGCTCGCCGCCTTCGCCGTCGAACCCGTCTCCTCCGCTGCCGCCCTCTCCCGGGGATGCAGCTCCGGCCATGGAAGTTGGAGCTGCGCCACCGAAAGAAGGGGTGCCGCCCGCGCCACCCCCTCCGGTCTTCGGAGGCGTCCCGCCACTCCCCGCACCGCCTCCTTCCTCGAGATGGCTCAAATCCTGGAGTGTGCAGGAGGGGAATTGTCCCAGCACGAGCGCGATCCACGCCATCGCGCACAGGGCGCCCGTCGAACCGTGCCGACGCCGAGAACGTCGGCCACCCAGGGATCGGCTGTGAAGTGATCGGCGGTTCGAATGTACGACCCGAGACGCACGGATGCCCATCGCGACATTGTACGGATCTGAGACGGGTCGGTTAAGCAGACTGCATCAACCCGTGGAGTGGACTACCGGGTGCGGGGTCGGCCCTCCGGGACACCGCCGTTCCTCGGCGGAAGGCTGCGCTCGGGACGCGGGTGCACGGGGGAATGCCGTGTGCGTACGTTCTTGCTCCCGAAGCTCGCCTGCACCGGACCGGCGCTCGGCTCCTTCATCGGGACGGTGAGCTCCGTCTTTGGGCCTGACGCGTACACTCGCTGCACACCGCTCACTGCTCACGCGGGAGACCTCACCGGGCCCGTGGCGACGCTGGGCTGGGGGTGCCTTTCCGGCGGGCACGCGCCGCCACGCGGGCACCTACTCGGCGCCGTTCTCCGCAGCGTTCCGGACCGTTCTTCCTCTAGTCGATGATCTCGCGAATGCTGAGTGCATCAACGTAGATGTCGGGGAACTCCGAGACTCCGGTCGCGTTCTCGAAGTAGACCGTGTACTCGACGAGGTCGCAGTCGACCTCCGTCGAGAACTTGCCCTGCAAGTGCACCCACTCGTCGCCGACTTGCGCGAACGCGATTTGTGTCAAGTACCGCGGCTCGGTTTCGTCGGCGCACTGTGCTTTTCGGGACGCCTGCACCCTGCGCTTGGTGGCGTCGGTGGTTCGTACCCAGACGGAGAACTGGTACTGCGCGCCGGGTTGCACGAGGCCCGCCAGGTTCTGGGATGGGCCGTCCCAATGATTCGCGCGATTCGTGCACGCAATCGCGTAAGTCCCCTCGTACGGGTCGTTCGCGGAGACCACGAGCGTGCAGGAGCCGTGAGGCAACCAACCGTAAGCCGTGCCGACTTCGACGTCGCCGTTGAGCGCGATATCTTCGCCGAGGGTCGGGCTGCTGGTGCCTCCACCGGTGCCCCCCGTCTCGCTGCCGCCCGCTCCGGAAGCGCCACCCTCGCCGGGATCGACGTCCGCACCGGCCGCCCCTGCCGAGCCGCCCTCCGGCGGTGCTCCGCCTTCGGCAGCGCCTGCTTCGCCACCACCGCCGCCCGAGCCGGCGTCGCCGAGCTCGCCCGCAGCGCCACCGGTCTCCGGGGGCTCGCCGGCGGCGCCGGTCGAGCCGCCTTCGGTCGTTCCAGGCATTCCGCCCGTTTTCACCGTGCCGCCGCTACCCCCGGTGTTCGCTCCGCCCTCGCCGTTCGGGGTCCCTCCCGTGTCGTTGGAGCTCCCGCCTTCGGAGCTCGTTCCGCCTTGATTGAGGGCCTGATGTCCCGAATCGAGGTGGCTCAGGTCCTGGAGCGAGCACGAGGGGAGCTGCCCGACCATCAGCACGATCCAAGCGGTTGCGCACACCGTCCCCGCCGCGAGGCGCGAGGAACGCGAGTTTTGGTGAGGGGGAGGTCCGGCCTTCGAAGAACGACGTTTAGGCGCACGCGAGCGGATCACGTCTCTCGGGAACGGACTTGAGACACGAAATCTTAGGAAAGGGATTCCGAACGAGACGAACGGCCCGTAATGCAAGAATTTAACGGCCCCGGCG
>QGUH01001057.1 GCA_003242355.1 Pseudomonadota bacterium | reverse complement strand
CGTGGGCAGCGGCGAGGAAGGGCAAACAGGCTGGGGCGGACGCAAGGGCGCTGGCACTGAGCGCGTTGCTCGGCAAAGACCCGGGAGTGCCCCCCGCGTTCGGGGCGCTGCTGAGCGGCAACTTCAAGGTGCTGATCGGCGGCTTTCCCATGCCGGACGTGTTCGAGCTGCCGGGGCTCCTGAAGAAAGCGGGCAAGATGCTCCGCAACGCGGCGCGGAAGGCCGGCGCGGCCGCGCGGAACAGCCGCACCGTGAGAAAAGCCCTCGCTCGGGTGAACCTGTGTATCGCTCCGGGCGAGCCGGTGAATCCGTTCAGCGGGGTCGTGTACAACGACTTCGAAGATTATCGCTACGACGGCTTCGTGTGGCTGCGTCACTACCGGAGTGACTGGAATCAGGAAGACGGACCCCTCGGCTTCGGATTTCGACACGCGTTCGACCGCCGACTGCTCCTGTTGCGGACACGCGCTGTGTACGAAACCCACGACGGCGAGGAGGTCTCGATCCCCGTGGATCCCCACGGCGGCTACGTGGAAGGGGCCGGCTTCTCTCTGACGCCCTTCGAGGGCGACGGCGTCTATCGCTTGCTCACGGATCGCGACGAAGAGCTGTACTTCGTGCCGCAGCCGACCACGCCTCCCACGGGGCGCCTTATGCGGATGGTGAAGGACGGCGTGGATCTGCGGCTCACCTACGATGCGGCGGGACGGCTGTACGCGATCACGGAAGTGTCGGGCTACGCACCGCTCGACACGATTTTCGTCTACGACGACACCGGTCACGTCACCGAAGTGCGCCGCGGCATGCGCGGAACGAGCCCGCACGTGATCGCTCGGTACGCCTACGACGCCGGGTGCCTCGTCGCGTTCCAGGACGCGGCGGGAGCGATCGTCCGGTATCGCTACGACGAGCAACGCCGCATGATCCAGGCGACGGACCGGCGTGGGTACAGCTTTCATTGGCGCTACGACGCGATGGGCCGCTGTGTCTCGGCTCGCGGAGACGATGGCCTGTGGGCCGTCGAGGCGAGCTACGAAGGCCTGGAAAGCCGCTTCAGGGAAGCCGACGGCGGCGTCTGGACGTTCAAGCACTACCCGGATGGCACCGTGTCGCACCTCTTGGATCCCGAGGGCGGCGTGCTCCAATACGTGCGCGACGACAGCGGCGCGATCGTCAAACAGATCCTACCGGGCGGCAGCGAGGTGCGCTGGCTCTACGACGCAAACGGCAAGCACGTCGGGCGGCGTGATCCGTGGGGCCACGTCCTGCCGCCGGAAGACGAAGACCCGAATCCCCCGAACCCTCTCGATCACTACGGGCCGTCCACGCCCCGCGAGTTCTCCTTCGGGCGCCCCATCGATTTGCTCGAGAGCTCGTTCACCCGGCTCCCGACGCACGTCGAAATGGAGCTCGACGCGGCGCTCGGGCCGGCCGCGCGCCGGACGGAGCTCCCGCTGCCGAAGCGCGACGCGATGGGCCGCGTGGTGGAACGAGTCGAGGCCGATGGAAGCGTGCGGTGCTTCCAGTACGACGCCGAGGGCAACGTGATCGCCGAGCGCGATCCCGCCGGAAACTGGTGGCAGACGACCATCGGGTCGTGGAACCTCGTCGTCGCCGAGACTACCCCGCTCGGGCACACGACGCGTTACGGGTACACGCACCGCGGTGAATGTCGCGAGCTCGTGGACCCGAACGGCAATCATACCGTTTACGTCCGCGACGGCCGCCAGCGGATCCGGGAAATCCATCGCAACGGGCAACTGTACCGACGCTATCGCTACGACGCGTTCGATGCGATCGTCGCAGAAGAGGATGCGTCGGGGCGCGTGCTGGTACAGCACGAGACGGGCCCGCACGGACTGCACGTGGCAACGAAGCTCGCGTCCGGTGAGTGCTACCGCTACGAGTACGATGGAACGGGGCAGCTCACCAAAGCGTCGTCGTCACAACACGAAGTGGTGCTGCGCTGGAGCGAAGGGCGGCTCGAGCTCGATCAGCGCGACGGCGTGGGCGTCGAGCACCGCTACGGCCCTGCGGGACACCTGCTCGAGACTCGCTATTTCGACCGCTTCGTGGTGACCTACGAGTACGCGCGCAACGGGCGCCTGTACGTGACGACGCCGGACGGCACCCGGCACGCGTTCTGGA
>QGUH01000125.1 GCA_003242355.1 Pseudomonadota bacterium | reverse complement strand
CGCGCTCCCCGCTGCCCCCGCCCCCGGGAGCCCCCCCCCGGCCGCCCCGGCGGCCCCCCCCCCCCAACCCCGGGGCGGGCCCGCGGCGAAAGACATGATCGGAGGCCGGCTCCGGCTCTCGGCGAGCGGGTTCGTGGCGGTCCCCTTCGGCGAGCTCGATACCGCGCTCGATCTGAGCGACCTCGCGGGTACCGGCTTTGGTGGCCTGGTTCACGTCGGCTTCGGCATCGGTCGTCACGTCGAGCTAGGCCTGTTCGGCGAGTACACGGCCTTCTCCGACGGAAATCGCTGCGCGCGCTGCGGCGCCTCGAGCCTCGCGGGCGGGCCATTCCTCCGCTATCACCTCGTTCAGGGCGTGCGCTTCGACCCCTGGGCGTCGATCGGGGTCGCGCTGCGGCGGCTCTCCACGGACGAAATCGGCGACACCTCGGGGCTCGACTGGCTCCGCCTCGAGCTCGGCGCCGACTGGTACGCCCTAAGTCAAGTCGGCTTCGGCCCGTACGCCGGCCTGACCCTCGGCACGTTCACCGATCCGCCGACGGGTCGCGGGGCGAGCGTCTACGGCACCTTTACGGCCGGTCTGCGACTCCTCTTCGATCCGGTCGGGCGCTGAAGCGCGGTCGGGCGCGTTCGGCTCGGCCCCGTCGTCACCAGACTCACGACGCCGGAGTCGTTGGCGGGAACACGCGCGGTCGTCCTCACGCTCGTGAACGGCTCCGCCGAATCGCTTCGGCGGAGCCGTGGGCTCCTGGGCGAGCTTACCCCGTCTCGATTCACGAAACCGCGCTGACCACGAGCTTCGTCTTCACCATGCTCGCGACGGCAGAGCCATCGGCACGAGCACGCGCAGACGGCGAACCTCGCGCTCGTTCCGCCGACGCTCGTGAACGGCTCCGCCGAATCACTCCGGCGGAGCCGTGGGCTCGTGAACGAACTCAGCCCGTCTCGATCACGATGCCGAGCTGACGGCGGACCTCGAAGTAATCCTCGCTCGTGAAGTAGAGCAAGAGCTCCTTCATCTTCTCCGCCGCCGAGAGATCCCCCGGCAACTGCGGTTCGGCTCCGAGGATCTTCTTCGCGATCTCCAAGTCGCCCGAGACGATGAGCCCGGCGCGGCACGCCGTGAGCTCGACGGCCTGGTTCCAACGCTTGATGTTGGCTTTGGCCCCTTCGTCGATGAAGCGCTTGACGACCAGGCGCAACCCCTCGACCTGCATCGGCTGCATGTACTTGGCGAGCTCGCGTGCGGTTGCCGCGATCTGCGCCGCCATGTCCTGCGGCATCGGGGTGCTCGGGGAAGCGATCGCGATTCCCGCGAACAGCATCACCGTGAGCTCCGCCTGAGTCGGGAAGAGCGTCCGGATGTAGTGCTCACCCCGGTAGTAGGCCAGGTGCTTGCCGCACATGAACGCCAGCTCTTGCGGGCTGAAGCCCGTGAGCACGGTCTGTCCGGCAACCGACGCCGGCGGGATTGCGGGCACGGCCACGATCGCCCCCGGGACGTCGTTGCGAACGTAGAGCTCCGGCGGCTGAATCCCGAGAACCTGCGCAGCCCAGCCGAACGTCTTCGCGAACGTCACGGTCGAGGTGGCCGGATCCTGACGGAAGCGCTTGTCCAGCACGGGGACCTTGCCCTGAGCCTGGAGCTGCGCCGCCTTCGCCTGGAGCGCGGCCGGGGCGATCATCTCGAAGATCTTCGAGACGTACTGGTTCTCGTCGGGGTGGAAGACGTGCTTCACCCAGATCTCGTTCCCGAGGCGCCCTCGAACGGCCAGCATTCCCTGCGGGCGCCAGTCCTCGAAGAAGCGGTTCTCCTCGGGATCGGCCTTCTTGAGGAAGGCCATCGCCGCCGCCAGGCACCACGCCTCGTCGTACGCCTGCTTCTGCAGGTACAGCCGATACAGCGCGCGGTACGCTTCGATGTTGAGCGGGTCGTTCCCGAGCAGCACGCGCTGCTCGGCGATCGCATCGTCCCACCGTTCGCTGACTTCGTAGAGCTCCGCCAGAATCTGGTGGACGAGCGTCTGCTCCGGTCGGGTCGCCGCCGCCATCTTGAAGGCTTCGATGGCCGAATCGGTTTGCTGCAAGCGATCCCGGTAGACCAGCCCGAGCTGGTGCCAAAGGGTGTGCTCGAGCTCGGTGTTTCCCTTACCGGCGATACGGTGCAGCATCTTCCGATACGAGCGCTCCAGTGCCTTCCAGTTCTTCTGCTGGGTGAGCACCTTGTTGATGCGCTCGAACGCTTCGAGATACCCGGGATGCAAATCGAGCGCTTCGTTGAAGAGCTCGACCGCGCGATCCAGATCCTGAATCTTGTCGCGGTAGATCTGCGCCTGCGTGAAAACGTAGCGGGCACGGATCTCGGGCTTCTCCTCGAAGCTCGCGATCGCATCGAGCGTCTCGATCATCTTCTGCCAGCTCGAGGCAGCCTGATAGAGCTGCAAGAGCTTGTGCAGAAGCACGTGATCGCGGGGCTTGATCTCGAGCGCTTCCTCGAGGGCCTCGATGGCCTTCTGCGGGTTGTTCTCGCGCTCGGACCAGATCTCGCCGATCTCGTTCAGGATCTTGAAGCGCTCCTCGCCGTCGACGACCGAGTCGAGGATCTGCCGCTTGTAAGCGGCAACCTGCTTCCAATCCTTGTTCTTGGCGTAGATGTCGACGAGCGCTTCGAGCGTCGGACGATGCTCGGGGTTCAGCCCCAGGGCTTTCTCGAAATTGTTGATCGCCTGACGCGACTGCCCCTGCTCGCGTTTGATGCACCCGAGCCGGTAGTACACGTCGGTGCGCGCTTCGACGTCCTGCTCGGAGAGCGCCGTGAGCACCTTCTGGTAGTTGGTGAGCGCGGTCGCCCACTCCCGGAGCTCGTACGCCATGTCGGCGATGCCCCGGATGCTCTCTTGATCGGTGAGATCGAGCTGGTTGGCGGTCTGGTAGGCCTTGAGCGCGCGCTCGTGGTTTCCGAGCGCGGCGTGCACGCGGCCGAGCAGCTTGTTGAGATTGTGCTGCTCGCCCCGGTCACGGCCCTTGCTCTTCTTGACGAGCATCTCCGCGAGCGGCTCCGCTTCGCGGAAGCGCTCGGTCTGCACGTACTCCTCGAGCAGCGGCAGCGCGGCTTCCTCGCAATCCTCGTCGCATTGGATCGCAAGCTCGTACGCTTGGATGCCGAGGTCGTGCTCGCCGAGCATGTCGCGACGCAGCCGACCGAGCTCGACGAGCAGTTTCGCTCGAGCCCTCGGTGATTGCGTATTGAGCTGCTCCTGCTCGAGATACCGGGCCGCACGATCCCAATCGGCCTCCTCGATGGCGATCGCCCGCAGGGCAGCCAGCGTGGGGAGGTGCGCCGGATCGAGATCGAGCGCCATCTCCAGGCGCTCTTGCGCCTGCAGCCGATCGCCGAGCTTCTCCTCGAGCGCGCGCCCGATGCGGTAGAACATCTCGACGCGCTGCTTGCCGTCGGTCGTGAGCTCGGCGACGCGCGTCATGGCGTCGATGGCCTGCGCCGCGTCGCCCTGCTTCTCGTAGAGGCGGCTCAGCGCTTCGAGCGCCGGGACGTTGTTCTCGTCGATGTCGACGATCGCCCGATATGCGTCGATCGCGCGATCCAGATCGCCCACCTCCTCCGAGTAAATCGACGCGATCTGACCATAGAGCTCGATCTTGGTCGGAGTGGTCGCAGCCTCGTTGATGTGCCGCTCGTAGGTGTTGATCAGGTCGAGCCACTGCTTGAGGCGGCGGTAGCAGCGCGCCAGAGCCACGTACGCGCGCTCCTCGGCGGGGAAGATCTCGAGCGCCTGCTCGAGCCGCTGAGCCGCGACGTCGAACTTGAGGAACTGCTCCTCCTGGATGTGCGCGACCTTGATCAGGATCTCGACGCGCTCGCGCTCCGTCTCGACCACGTCGAGCTCACGCTCGAGCACCGAAACGAGCTCGGGCCAGTCTTCGGTGCGCTCGGAGATGCGCTCGAGCCCCCGCAGGGCCGGCAGGTTCCCGCCGTCGAGCTCGAGGACCTCGCGGTACATCGTACCCGCCTTGTTCAAGTCGTCGAGCTCCGTCTCGTACAAGCGGGCGATCTTGAGCTTGTAGCTCGCGACCTGCTCCGATTGCCCGAGCGCCTTCACCTTGCTGGTGAGGACTTCGACGAGCTCCGCGTGTTCCCGACGCTCCTCGTAGATGCGCTCGAGCGCCGAAAGCACGGGAAGGTACAGCGGATCGATCTCGAGAGCGCGGCGGTAGTAGGCGATTCCCTGCTCGGGTTGGCCCATGTGCCGCTCGAGCAACTCGCCGAGCTCGAGGAGGACGGCCTTTCGGTCCTCGTTCGCGACCGCAACCTCGTACGCCCGCGTCAGAGTCTCACCGACCTTCTGCCACTGCCCGGCCATTCGATGGATGGCCGCGATCTGACGCAAGACCTGAACGTTGTTCGGGTCGAGCGCCATGATCTGCTGGTAGAAGGGCTGCGCGTACTCGGGGTGCCCGAGGTCCTCGCCGTACCACTTGCCGAGCCGCAGGCAGATCTGGATCTTCCGCTTCGGATCGGTTTGCTCGGGAAGCCACGAGTTCGCGGTCTCGATCAGCTCCCTCCAGCGATTGGTGGCCTGCGCCATCCGCTCGAGATACCGGGCCGTTTCGTCGTCCGAGAAGTCCTCGGCGAACGCGTTGACGAGCGCGTCGAAGGCCTGATTCTGATCGCCGAGCTGTTCGTCGAAAACGCGCGCGATGCGCCGCAAGAGCTCGCTGCGCTCGGCGACGTCCTCGCGGGTGTCGAGCCGATTCAGGTACAGCTCGATCAGGTTCTCCCAGCGGCCTGCCGCGGTGTGCAGGCGCTCGAGGGCCTCGAAAGCCTCCACGTGTCCCGGATCGATCGCGAGGATCTCCTGGAATGCCGTGGTCGCCTGGTCGTAGTCGTTGATCTCCTTCTTCCAGATCTCCGTGACCTGGAGGAGCTCGGCGATCTTCTCCGCAGGATCGGTGAGCGCAGCCGCACGCTGCATCTTCACACCGACGACGTCGACCCAGCGCTCGTCCTCGCGGTAAATCCGCTCGAGCTCGCCCATGGCCTCGAAATCGCCGGGAGCGACGTCGAGTAGCCGGCGCCACGCATCGGCGGCCTCGTACGGCTGGTTGAGCACGGAGCCGTACGTCTTGCCGAGCTCGCGATAGATGGCCGCGAGCTCCTCCGCGTCGAGCAGCGCCGCGGCCCGATCGATGGTGGCATGCAGCGCCGCCACGAGCTCGTTCGGATCCTGGCGAGTGCGCCAGACGTGAGCGATGGCGCGGAGCGCGGCGACGTTCGAAAAATCGATGTCGAGCACTCGCTGCCACGTTTCGAGCGCTTCGTCGTCGCGATTCAAGCGATCGGCGAACAGGCGCGCCCTGCGCGTGAGGATGTTGACCCGTTCTTCGTCGCTCTCCGCGATGTCGAAGTGCCGCTCGAGCACGTCGGTGAGCTCGGCCCACTTCCCTTTCTCTTCGTACAGACCCGCGAGCGCCGCGAGCGCCTCGCGATCCTCGCCCCGCAGGTCGAGCACGCGCTTCCAGCCTTCGATCGCGCCCTCGACGTTCCCGAGTCGCTCGGCGGCGAGGTGGGCCATCTTCGCGCGGATCTCGGCCTCCTGAACGTCACCGACCGCGTTCTCGAGCTCACGCTGGTAGACGCGCTCGAGCTCACCGTAGTTCTCGGTCTGCTCGTAGATGCGTCCGAGAGCGTGAATGGCATCCTCGTTGTTCGGCTCGAGCTCGTCGAAGATCGCGCGATAGGCGCGAACCGCGTTCTCGATCTGGCCGAGACGTTCCTCGTACACCGAGCCGAGACGCGCGTAGATTTCGACCTTTTCGCGATCGTCCTCCGCGGCGCTCGCCCGCTGTTCGAGCACGGAAGCGAGCTCCGGCCACTGCTCGAGGGAGCTGTAGATGCGGTCCAGATTCGCGAGCGAGTCGCGCTCGTTCGGAACGAGCGTGAGGACGTATCGATACGTCTCTTCCGCTTTGCCGACGTCCGCGAGCTCCTCTTCGAACACGCGCGCGAGCCGCTTGCCGATCACCGCGAGCGTGGCCGGCTCGATTTGCTCGACGCTCAGCACGTCCGCATAGGCATTGGCGAGGTGCTCCCAGCCTCCATCGAGAGCGGCTGCCAACCGCTCGAGCTCTTCACCCGTGCGCTCGTCGAGCGGGTTCTCCTTCAGCGCCCGAACGTACACGGTGAACGCGAGCGCGGGATCGATCAGCCGTTCCTCCGCATCCTCCGCGATGCGGTGGTACATGGCGAGTCGCTGATCGGGATCCGTCGTGTGCGCGAGCTGGGCTTCGCGAACGCGAATCAGCTTCTCCCACTCCGAAGTCGCCTGGTAGAGGGGCTCGAGAATCTCGGCCACCGCGAGCTGCCCGGCGCCGGACTCGAACAAGCCCTCCAGAGCGGCGAGCGTGTCGGCGTGCTCCGGCGCTGCGCTGATCACCTCGCGGTACGCCTGGATGGCGCGGTCGAGATCGCCCAGCTTCTGTTGATAGACTTGGCCGAGCCGGTACTTGAACTCGAGGATCTCGTCGGGTGACTGTCCGATTTCGGCTTCGCGCGCGAGAATCTCGGCCAGATCCGCCCAGCGCTCGGTCTGCAGGAACAACCGGTCGAGCGCTCGCACCGCGCTCTGATTCTCCGGATCGTGCTCGAGCACGCGTCGATAGCGGGTGACCGCCTCGTTGACGTTGTCGAGCTGAACCTCGTAGACCTGAGCGACCCGCAGCCCGAGGTCCACGAAGCGTTCGTGCTCGGTGCTGCCCTCGAGCTTGTCGAGCTCCCGATCGTAGAGGCTCGCGACCGCGGGCCAGCGCTCCGTCAGCATCGCGAGACGCTCGAGGGCGCCCAGCGTGTCCTCGTTCTGGCTGTCGATCTCGACGGCGCGAGCGTACGTCTCGAATGCGCGGCCGTGATCACCGAGGCTCTCCTCGTAGAGCCGGGCGATGCGGTGCAACAAGTCCACCCGCGTGAACGGGTCCTGCGCGAAGCGCGCCTGGACCTCGAGCACGCTGATGAGCTTCTGCCACTCGCCCGTGGCCTCGTAGACCGGCTCGAGCACCGCGGCCGCCGCCAACGGATTGGCTTCCCCGCTCTGGATCCCTTCGAGCGCCGCCAGCGTCGGCTGATGACTCGGCTCGAGCTGGAGGATGTCGCGATAGAGCTCCACCGCCCGCTCGAGGTCGCCGAGGTGCTTTTCGTAGAGCTCGGCAATCCGATACTGGTAACTGACGGCCTCGGTGGGGTCGGTCGTCAGCTCGGCCTCGTGCTGCAGAATGCTGAGCAGCTCCCGATAGTTGCCCGACGCCTGATAGAGCACGTCGAGCCGTCCGAGCGCGGTAAGATCGTCCGGATCGAGCTCGAGCACGCGCTGGTAGCTGTCGATCGCGCGCTCGACGTCCTTGAGCTCGCGCTCGTACACCGCACCCACCTGGTAGAGGATGTGCTTCTTCTCCTCGGGGTCGAGGACCAGATCCGCTTTCCGCGAATAGACGGTGAGCAGATCGGCCCAGCGCGACAGGCCGAGATAGAGCCGGATCAGCGCATCGACGGCGCGCAGGTCCTCGCCATCGACGTCGAGCACCTTGAGGTAGACCGCAATCGCCTCTTCCTGGCGCGCGAGCACCTCCTCTTCGAGCATCGCCGCGCGGAACAACGCGTCCTTCTTGGCTTCGATCTCGTCGAGGATCTCGGCCTTGTGCTGCAACACGCGCGACATCTCGGCGTATTGCCCCGAGGCCTGATAGAGCATCTGCAGGCACTCGGTTGCGTTGATGTTGCGCGGGTCGATCCTGAGGACCTTGCCGTACAAGTCGATCGCCCGCTCCGGGCTGCCGACGTCCGTCTCGTAGACGCGCGCCGCAGACGCGTACAGCAGCGTCGCGAGCTCGGGATCCTGCTCCGCGGCCGCCAGCTCTTCGAACGTGCGCGCGAGGTCCTGGAAGCGCCCGGTCGACCGTGCGAGGCGGTCGAGGGCCTGGGACGTCGCCTCGTTCGCGGGGTCGACCGCGAGCGCGCGTGCCATCGTGTC
>QGUH01001056.1 GCA_003242355.1 Pseudomonadota bacterium | reverse complement strand
GGGGAGTGCTCGAAGAGGGGGGGGTCATCGTGGTGCAGGGCGAAGCCAAGGTGTTCACCTTCCGGGGAGTGCGCGTGGGGGTGGCGGGGACGAAGGGGTTCGGCGGCGGGTTCCCCGGCGCGTGTGGCTCCGAGTTCGGCGAGGAAGAGATGAAGATTTTCGTGCGGCGCGCGCGTGCGGAGGCGGAGGGGCTCGCCGACGCGCTGAAGCAACTCGAGTGCGACGTGCGCATCGCGCTGCTCCACTACGCACCTTGCGACGGAACCCTGGCGGGTGAGCGGCTCGAGATCTTTCCGTTTCTTGGCTCGTACTTCCTCGGTGAGGCGGTCGATGCAGCCGGGTGCGCCGTGGCGTTCCACGGTCACGCCCACGCCGGGACGGAACGCGCGCTGACCGCGGGCGGCATCCCGGTTCGCAACGTCGCGCGCCCGGTGATCAAGCTCGCATACAAGGTGTATACGCTCGAGCCCGGGGAAGGCGCGTCCGAGCGCCGGGCGCTCCGCGCGGACGTGTAAACCGCCGCAGCGCCATGGCCGAGCGCGGGTAGGTGTCCCGCATCGTCAAGTGTCTTGACCAAAGGCCGAAATTCCGATTCGGAGCGGCTCGTTCCGAGACGGAGCGCACCCTCGCCGATCGAGTTCTCGTCCGGATTTCGGGTCGATACCGGAAGAGGGAGGAAGAGGGAGACCGAAGCGCTCGACGTGGGTGCCCCCCGTGGAGGGCCGGGGGCATGCCTTTCCGGCGCGTCGCGGCTAAGCTATCGTAGCGTGTGTGCAGCACGGCGTGCCGCGGCTGCCCGAAAGGTCCACCCACATGTTGAAGCGTTCGCTCGGTATCCTGGTCGCGCTCGGGATGGCGTTCGCTGCGCTGCCGGGCTGTGGTGACTCCGATTCCGGAGATTCGGAGGCAGTCGGGGGTGCGCCGCCATACGGGCAGGGAGGAGCCGGGGCGATCATCGGAATCGGCGCATCCGGCCCCACCGGAACGGGAGGCAAGTCGACCTTCGACGGCGGCACCGCCCCCCTCACGGAAGATCAGTTCGAGCTGATCCAGAACGATTCCTGTGCTGGCTGGGTGGCCGAGGGCGAGGCCGTTCCGTCGTTGCTCGAGCTCGTGGTGGACGTGAGCAGCTCGATGAGCGCGCGCGCCCCCGGAAGCAACCGGACCAAGTGGGAGGTCACGCGCGACGCGTTGCTCGAGGCCATCGTCGGGGTCAATGGGCCGGGCCTGCCCGAGTCGGTGTCCGTGGGGCTGCTGTTCTACCCGAACACGCGGGCCGAGATTCGCGAGAACCGTCAAGACATATCGGCGTGCGTGGACACCGACGCGATGGTGCCGATCGCCGTGCTCGGCCCCGAGAACGGGGCGCACCGGCGGCGGATTCGCGAGGCCATTCAGAACGCACGGCTCGAACAGAGCACGCCGACGCACGACGCGTACCGGTACGCGCTCGAAGAGGCCGTGCTGCCCGCGACCTTCGGCGGCAAGAAGTTCATGCTCCTCATCACGGACGGTGCGCCCACGGTGGCGCTCGGTTGCTCCAACCCGGCCGGGCGCATCCAGGACGTCGATCCCGACCCGATCGTCGACGAGGTTCAGCGGGCCGCCGAAGAAGGCGTCAAAACGTTCTTGATCGGCTCTCCGGGAAGCGAGCCCAACCGTGAATGGATGTCGTACGCCGCCGTGCTCGGCGGCACGGCGCCGCCCAACTGCGACGTGAACGGCCCGGACTACTGCCACATGGACATGACGACCGCGCCGGACTTCAGCGCGGCGCTTCGGGCCGGCCTCGACGAGATCGTGGGGATCGTGTCTCCCTGTCGGTTCGCCTTCGCCGAGCCGCCCGCCAATCAGCAGATCGACGCCGGCAAAATCAACGTCGTGCTCTCGAGTGGCGGTCAGCACACGCTGGTCATCCGCGACGATCAGGGCGAATGCAGCGAGGGCTGGCAGCTCGCCGGAGGCAACGAGGTTTTGCTCTGCCCCGATACCTGTGAGCGGGTCCGATCCGACCCGAGCATGAGGGTCACGCTGGCGTTCGGCTGCACCCCGTACCCCAGACCCCCCATCGTCGGGAAGCCCGAAACCTCGCTCGGTCGGTAACGCGGCCGTGCGCCGGGCGCGACACACGGGGAAGAGAGAGTGCGAGAGAGGGG
>QGUH01001055.1 GCA_003242355.1 Pseudomonadota bacterium | reverse complement strand
GCGGCCCGCGATCCCCTGCAGCACGGCCTCTCCAAGCGTCCGGCGGCGTACTATCGGCTCCCCGGGCCCGCGGGCCACAAGTCACGCTACGAGGATCCGGCCATCGAACGCCTCGCCGACATCGCCCGGTCGGGAATGGACCAGAAGGCGACCTACGTGTTCACGAACGTGGACATGTTCTCCGACGCCAAGCGCTTCAAGAAAGCGCTCGGAATCTGATCGGCGCTCGAAGACCTGGCTCGGCGTGAACGGCTCGCCGGGCCGTTTCGGGCGCGGCCGGCGCAGAGCCGACCTCCCCCGGCCGCGCGCAGCGGGCGCCGCCCGGAGGGTGACCGTGACGGATATGGGCCGGGCTGGACGGCGGCGCGCGCGAGAACGGCCTTGGGGGAGGTCGACCGCCCGCAGGCGGCGCAGCCGCCGAGGACGGGCGGGTGCCAGCGACGCCCCACGCCGCACAACGACCGGGGCAACTATCGGAGGCCAACTCATCGAGGACGGGCGGGTGTCCGCGACGCACAAGGACGGGCAACGACGTGCGGCAACGGCACGCGACGAAGACGGACGGGTGGCCGCGACGCCCCTTTTTCTGTGCTGGGCACGAAGTATTGCAGACCGAGTCGGCCTTGCGCCGGCGGCGCCGAGCACCGCCGGGGAGAAGCCGGGACCCGCCGGACGGAAAAGTGCGCCGAAAAGTTGGCCCAATCGGAAGGGCTGGTTTCACGGGAAACAACAGGCTATCCACATCCGAGCGGACGTTCAGTCGAAACGTCCGCTCAGGGACGCCTGCTCAGTCTCGGGGTCGCCCCGCACCACGAGATAGGCCCGAAGCGGCTTAGTGTGCGGCTGGGCCGGGGTCTCGCAGTGCGTAAGTCGTCGGCCGTCAGGCGACGATGAAGTTGAGGGCGCGGCCGGGGACGTAGATGAGTTTGCGCTCGGTCTTGCCCTCGACGAACTTGCGGACGTTGGCGTCTTGGAGGGCTTTTTCGCGGGCGGTTTGCTCGCTGGCGGTCTTGGCGAGGCGGACGCGGCCGCGGACCTTGCCGTTCACTTGGACGGCGATCTCGATTTCGTCGTCTTCGATGAGCGCTGGGTCGAAGCTCGGCCATTCGACGTCGGCGATGGACGGCGCGTGGCCGAGCGTGGACCAGAGCTCCTCGGCCAAGTGCGGCGCGAACGGCGACAGAATCAGGACGAGGCGTTCGACGGCGGCACGCGGCGGACGCTCGAGGCCAGCCAGGTGATTCGTCAGAATCATCATGGCGCTGACGGCCGTGTTGAAGCGGAGCTGCTCGATGTCGTCGCCCACCTTCTTGACGGTGCGGTGCACGAGCTTTTCCGTCTCGGCGTCCATGGGATCGTCGGAGAGCGAGCGCGTCGCCACCTGGTGGACGCGGTCGAGGAAGCGCCGAACGCCCTGAATCCCGCTGGTTTGCCAGGGCTTCGTCTGCTCGAGCGGGCCCATGAACATCTCGTAGACGCGCAGGCTGTCGGCGCCGAACTCGGCCACGACGGCGTCCGGATTGACGACGTTGCCGCGCGACTTGCTCATCTTCTCGGCGATGGGCGCGACGCGCACGCCGAGCTCACGGTGGACGGGTTTGCCCTCGCGCATCTCGATGTCGCGCTCGAGCGCGAAGCGCTCTTCGACGGGCTCGCCGCTCCGGAGGCGGAAGCGCACGCTGTCCCCCTCGGGCGCCGGGACGATCTCGTCGGAGTCGCCATCGAGCGCGCGCGCGACCTCGCCGTTCTGACCGAGCACGGCGTACCAGCGATACGCCATGCCGAGCACCGTGCCCTGGTGCACGAGCTTGAGGAACGGCTCGGGATGGCGCACGACGCCGATGTCGTAGAGCACCTTGTGCCAGAAGCGGGCGTACAGAAGGTGCAGAACGGCGTGCTCCGCGCCGCCGACGTACAGGTCGACCGGCATCCAGTCGTCGTACGCCTTGGGGTCGAAGATGCGCTCCTCGTTCTTGGGATCGAGGTAGCGCAGGTAGTACCAGCACGAGCCCGCCCACTGCGGCATCGTGTTGGTCTCGCGCGCGTACCACTGGCCGTTCTTCTGGAAAAACCGCCACTCGAGGGCTCGGGCGAGCGGCCCTTGCGGATCGCCGGGGCGGTAGTCGTCGAGCTCGGGCAACGTGAGCGGCAGCTCGGA
>QGUH01000124.1 GCA_003242355.1 Pseudomonadota bacterium | reverse complement strand
CCATTTCGGACGCCCAACCAAACCCCCTTTCCCCCCTCCCCGTGCGTTCCTAAATCCCCCCCCTGCCCCCCTGCCCCCGTCCCCCCCGCTCCCCCGCCCACCGCCCCCTGAACCGCCCACGCTCGTTCCACCCATTCCCCCTCCCGCGGGCGCCCCGCCGTTCGAAGCCTTGCCTCCAGAACCGCTCACGCCGCCGGCGCTCGTCATGGCGCCGCCGCTTCCGCCAACGTCGCCGCTGACGCCCCCGCTCCCGCTGGTTCCGCCGCCCGTGACACCGCCGTTCGCGCTGGCTCCGCCGCTTCCGGTGACTCCGCCGCTTCCGCTCGCGCCCCCTGCAGCCGCTCCGCCCGTACCCCGGGTGTCGTCGGGCTCACGCGACCCGCCATCGCACCCCGAGGCCGCGAACGCGCCAACCACCGACGCCACTGCCAAACCGGAGACCGCGATGCCCAACCGGGAACCTGCAACGCGCATGGCCGTCCTTTAACCCAAATTTCGGCCGGAGGCCGAAGGGGTCGAGACCCCCGCGAGCCTCCTGATGATTTCACGCCCCGCGCCGCCGAGCACGCCTCGCTCACGCATGCCACCGGGCCCCAACCCACAAGCCCCAGAAGTCAGCCGCCAGCCGATCTCGAGCCGGCACCGGACGGAACTCGAAACCGAAAGCGCGCACGCCTCACTCACGCGTGCCACCCGGCCCCAACCCAAATGCCCAGAACGCAGGCGCCAGCCGATCTCGAGCCGGCACCGGACGGAACCTCGAAACCGAAAGCGCGCACGCCTCACTCACGCGTGCCACTGGGCCCACAACCAGAAAGAGCGAGCACGCCTTCTCGACCGAGCCTGCGACGCCAGCGGAAAGCTCTGCTTGCGACGGACATCAGACGGAGCGTCCAGACCCCGTGAACTTCCTGACGATTTCGTATTCGGCGGGCAGCGAGCACGGCTGACTCGAGCCGAACGCCCTACGCAAAGGCGCTGCGTGTCCGGCGTGCGGACCGAGCACGGCTGACTCGAGCCGAACGCCCTACGCAAAGGCGCTGCGTGTCCGGCGTGCGGACCGAGCACGGCTGACTCTACACGCACGCCAACGCAAGACGCGGAAAACGAGCTGGTTTCTCGACCAGAGCCTGCACCGCCAGCCACCAGCTCCGTTCACGGACCGACACCAGACGGAGCGTCGAGACCCCCGCGAACTTCCTGACGAATTCGTATTCGGCGTGCGGAGCGAGCACGGCTCACTCCTGCGCGCGAAGGACGCAAGGCGCTGCCAAACGCGAATGTTCCCGACTCGATCGCCCGCCGAGTCAGGGTCATATCGGATCTTTGGCTGGCAAAGGAATATCGAGAATGAAGCGGATTCGCCGATGAATCTGCGTTCCACGCGCCCGGCGACCGGAGACCCTTACACGCACGATCGACGCGGCGGCGCCGCAAAAACAGGGTCATATCGGATCTTTGGCTGGCAAAGGAATATCGAGAATGAAGCGGATTCGCCGATGAATCTGCGTTCCACGCGCCCGGCGACCGGAGACCCTTACACGCACGATCGACACGGCGGCGCCGCAAAAACGCGGGCTTTCCGACTAGACAACGCAGTTTACCAACTGCAATCGCGGTGATCGCGTCGAGCGCAGCGTGCGCGGTACGTTCGTTGCTTGGCGCGGGTTCGGGAGATCGTCACGGATTCGTGACGCCACGGACGGGTGCGGTCATGGCGCCGTCACTCGCACAAAGATTCGTTGGCATCTCGAACGACCGAAACTCACGGCTTCGGGGGCGCATAGGTCTCGGAGAGGGGCGCGCCGTGCGCGCGCCATCGATGAAGGAGGCCAACGATGGTTCGCAGCAAATTCGGTATTTCGTCCGTAGTTGCGGCGGGTTTCGCCGCATTCACGCTCTCGTCGCCCGCCAAAGCAGCTGACGCTCATGCGCCGCCGGGCAGCACCGTCTGCAGCACGGTCATCGCTTCGAGCACGGGGATGTATCTGTGGGGCGCCTCCGCGCAAATGTGGAGGAACTGGCTGCTCGCGTCGGAAACGTTCGGTGGCCCGGAAACGAAGATCTACGAAGTCGTCACCAACGACGTCGACGCCCACGTTCCACCGCCGGGCCCGGGCCTCTACTACTACCGAACGTGCGCGACGAACGTCTCCCCGTACAAATCCTTCGTTCGTCTGCGCATGAGTCCGGAAGGTGGCGGAAACCCGAACGATCCCCATGCTCCCGTCAGCGCGATCACGGCCGTCCTCGGCCCGGGCGGCATCGTCTGGGGCAACGCCGAGCTCGGCTCCGGGCTCTTCGTCGGTGAGTCGGACGTCCCGGTTCGCTTCTGTATCCAGCCGTTCGACGAAGACTACACGCTCGCGCCCGCCATCTTCGAAAGCGACGGCACGAGCGTGGAGGAAGAGATCGCCGCGACGGAGTTCGGCTTTTTGCCGTGCGTGCAAAACGTCTCGAGCGCGCCCGCGACGGTCTCGTTCACGTTCTTCCCCGACTGAGCCAGCGTTCTTTCCGAGCCGACCCGGATGCTCCGCCGCGAGCATTCGGATCGGCCCGACTCAGCGGCGCATCGTGAGCACGGGATCCATGCGGGCGGCGCGCAGCGCCGGGAAGAAGCCGCCGAGCACGCCCACGAGCGTGCCGACCGTCGCCGATCCGACGAGAACGCCCGCCGACGGCAAAAACCGGAACGTGAGCTCCTGTCCCGTGAACATGTTCGTCGTGGAAAAATCGATGAACGCCGTGAGCGCCGCGAGCACGACGCCCGCGCCCGCGCCGGCCGCCGCGAGCATTCCCGCTTCGAGGACGAACAGGAGCAGAATCTGCCGCGGACGAAACCCGAGCGCGAGCAACGTCCCGATTTCGCGCCCGCGCTGCACGACGGCTCCGTGCATCGTGATCATCGCGCCGAGCATCGCGCCGATCGAAAAGATGACCGTGACGAGGACGCCGAGACCGAGAATGGACCGCGAGAGATTGCGCGAGACGCGCTCGTAATATTCGCGTTCCCGGTGAACGTCGAGGCCCTGCCGCTTGTCGGCTTCGAGGGCCAAGGCGAACGCGTCGAAGGCGGCCGGAGACTCGAGCCTCGCCGTCACCGTCGACAGGTGCCCCTCCCAGTGCATCGCGCTGCGGAGCGCGTCGAGATCCATCCAGACCTCGGATTCGTACGCCGAACCGCCCGCGTCGAAGATGCCGACCACCGAAATCGGGGCACCCTTCTCGAGCTCGACGGGAGCGCCGAGCGCGAGCACCTCGTACCGATCGACGATTCCCTTGCCGATGATGGCTTCGCCCGTGCCCGGCTTCGGCTCGCGTCCCTCGATGATGCGCACCTCGGGCCGCAGCGCGAACGCCGCCTCGGTGACACCGCGAACCTGCACGCTCGAGAGCCGTTGCGGATCGCCCCGCTTGGCGAACGGAATCTGAACGACGCTCTCGCCGCTGACGAGCGCGCGCTGATCGTCCCCGCGCCGCACACCGGGGGCGGCGGCAACGAGGCTCAGCACCGATTGCAAGAGCCGCGAGCCTTCCTCGAGCTCCGCATCGTGCGACATCACCAGGGCCCGATCGTCGCGGCCCGCGGCGAGCAGCGTCCCGCGCACACCGTCCGCCAGCATCTGCGACGCCGCAAGCACGAAGACGACCAGACCGATTCCGGTCGCGGATGCCAGCGTCGTTCTGCGTCGGACCCAAAGGCTCCGAAAACCGTAGTGGAGCGGAATCGTCATCGAAGAACCCCGTTCACCGGCGCCCGTGTCGAGAGTAGAGGCGCTCCACGGGGCGCGTCACCCACAACGAGGGCCAAAAAGGCCTCGCGTCCCCACTGTTTTCGGTTGCTACCATACCGACCGTACGGTACGGTCGCCGCCATGCCTCGAGCCACGAAGCGGCAACCCGAACGGGGCGATGCGCGGACGCGCCTCCTCGAGGCAGCACGCGAGTCGATCCGAACGAAGGGCTTCGCCGCGACCTCGATCGACGACCTCTGCAAGGCCGCCGGGGTGACCAAGGGCTCGTTCTTCCACCACTTCAAGAGCAAGGATGCCCTCGGAGTCGCGGCCGCACGGCATTGGACCGAAACGACGAGCGCCTTCTTCAGAGACGCGCCGTATCACGCTCCGAAGGATGCCCTCACGCGCGTCCTCGCCTACGTCGCCTTTCGCAAGTCGCTCATCACGGGACCCTTGGCCGAGTTCACCTGTTTGGCAGGCACGCTCGCGCAGGAAGTGTACGCGAGCTCGCCGGCGATTCGCGATGCATGCGCCGAGAGCATCTTCGGTCACGCCGCCACGCTGGAAGCCGACATCGATGCCGCGATGAAGGCGCGCGGCATCTCGTGCGGAGTCACCGCCGCAAGCCTCGCGCGCTATACGCAAGTGGTGATTCAGGGTGCCTTCGTCGTGGCCAAAGCCGCGAACGACCCCGCGCTGGCCCGCGAAAGTCTCGACCATCTCGACCGATACCTCCGCCTCCTCTTCGGAGCACCGAGCCAGGAGATTGCCCGATCATGACGGAAACCACTCGACTCGATTGTCGCTGTGGACGCGTCCACCTCGAGCTACGGGGCGCGCCCATCCTCAGCACCGAGTGCTGCTGCAACAGCTGCCGGGAGGCGGCCGAACGGCTTCGGAAGCTTCCCGGCGCTCCCATGCTCGTCACTGCGCACGGCGCGACGCACTTCGTCCTCTACCGCAAGGATCGCGTGCACCTCGAGGACCCCGGCTCGGTCCTCAAAGAGCTTCGACTCACGCCGCAATCGAAGACTCGGCGCGTGGTCGCCACCTGCTGCAATACGCCGCTGTTCCTCGAATTCGAGAACGGGCATTGGTTGAGCCTCTATGCGTGTCTCTGGCCCGAAGGCTCCCGGCCCGCGCCCGAGCTCCGCACCATGACGAGCGACCTCCCCGCGGGCTCGCCCCTCCCCGCCGACATTCCGAACGCCAAGACCCAGTCGTTCTCGTTCTTCGCGAAGTTGCTCGGCGCCTGGATCGCGATGGGATTTCGAGCTCCCAAGGTCGCCATCGCCCCCGGAGCGCTCACCGTCTGAGCCCACTCGTCGTCGTTCAGTCAACGGTGCGCAGGGCGTCGACGACGTCGCGCTTGCCGACTTCTCGGGCGGCGAGGAATGCGGCGCCCAAGCCGAGCACCGCACCGAGCGCGACGGTCGCCAGCGCGTCTACGCGCGGCACCGCGAGGGGCGGGAGGAACATGTTCTCCTCGAAGAAGCGGCTCACGCCCTTCTCGAGGAGCGGGTACGCGATGGGCAATGCCAGAAGGCCTCCCGCGAGGCCGATGGTGGCGGTCTCGGCCACGATCAGGGCCGTGACGTGGTGCGAGCCGAAACCGATGGCACGGAGGATGCCGTATTCGCGCACGCGCTCGCGGACGCTCATCGTGACGGTGTTGCCCAGAATCAAGAGCACGACGCCGAGGATGAGCCAGCTGACGACGTTGATCGCCTGGAGAATGGCGGCGAATTGGCCCGTGAATGCGGCGTTGAGCGCCTTGTCTTCCTGGCTGAACGTGCGGTCGCGCTGATCGTCGAAGTGAAAATCGATGGCTTTGGCGATGCGCGCGCCCTGACTCGGATCCCGAATTTGCGCCGCGTAGAGGCTCATGCGGTCGCGGAGCCGCTTCGGGATGGATTCGTTCAAGTACTCGTAATGGAAGTACACGGTGCGCTTGGCGAAGCCGTGCCGCAAAGATTCGTAGATGGCGCAGACCGTAAGCTCGAACTTCGTCCGCGGAAACTCGAAGCTCTCGAACACGATTCGGTCGCCCACCTTCCAACCGAATTCTTCCGCGAGCCGCGCGCTGACCATCGCGCCCTGGCGATTCTCCAAGAATGCGCGCTTCTGCTCCTCGGGAATCGCTAGCTCGTAGTGCATGTCCACGAACGGCCGCCCCTCGACGCCGAAGGACTCGAAGAACGCCTCCGGCTTCGCAGGGACCACGAGCCCCGCCCAGCGCACGCCGACCGCGAGCTCGACGCCCTCGAGCCCGCGGATCACGTCGCCGTAGGTGACCGGCAAGTTCTGCGACCAGCCGAGCTTGTGGCGGCTGACGACTCGATTGTTGGGGGTCTGCTCGACCTGCTCGGTCCAGGCAGCGCCGAGCGTGCGGAGGAGCAAGAACGCGACCAGGCTCACCGCCACCGCAACGACCGTCAACGCGCTGCGAAGCGGCGATCGGAGCGCATTGCGAACGGCAACTCCCAACAAGCTCATGACCGCGCTCCAACCTCCCGGGATTTCCCCTATAACCCAACCTTCGGCCGGAGGTCGAACGGCAACGACGGCGCCCCTCCCGCGGCACCCGCAGGCGGCGGAGCCGCCGAGGATGACGCTTGGGAGGCGGCGGCGGCGCGCGCAGGCGGCGGAGCCGCCGAGCACGGCGCGGGGTGGGCACCCTTCCGAAAAACAACGCCGCCCTCGAACCTCGACCCCAACGGCTGAACCCGAGCCGAGCGCGGTACGCTTTTCGGGCGTTCAGTGGGACGTGCTTTTGCGTGCTCGCCGCGGACGCTCGGAGCTGCGCTCTTCCGGGAGCGCCTCGAGAGCGGCGAGGGCGGCGACGTCCTCGGAGTCTTCGACGTCTTCGGCGTTCAGCGCAATCTCCTCCGTCGGCGCAATCTCCTCCGTCGGCGCAATCTCCTCCGCCGGCGCAATCTCCTCCGCCGGCGCGGCCTCCTTCAGAGGCGGAAGGCCGAGGGCGCGTCGAACCGGGTCGAACGAGCGGCGGTGAATGGGGCACGGGCCGAGCTCGAGCAGCGCCTCGTAGTGCTCGCGCACGGGATAACCCTTGTGCCGACCAAAGCCGTATCCGGGGTATTTCCGATCGAGCTCCACCATGCGCGCGTCGCGCGCCGTCTTCGCGAGGATCGAGGCGGCCGCGATGGAGAGACTGCGCTCGTCTCCCTTGACGATGCGGGTTTGCTCGATGGGGACGTCGCGCAAGCGACGCGCGTCGATGAGCAGATGCTCGGGAACGACGGAGAGTGCCTCGACGGCGCGCCGCATGGCGAGCAGCCCCGCCCAGTAGACGTTGAGCGCGTCGATTTCCTCCGGTTCGACGAACGCCACGGCCCACGCGATCGCCTTCTCGCGGATCACCATGGCGAGCTCTTCGCGACGCGCGGGCGTAAGCTTCTTCGAATCGTCGATGCCGGGGACGCGAAAGCCGACCTCGAGCAGGAGGGCGCCGGCCGCGACGGGCCCGGGGAGCGGGCTCATGCCGGCCCCGCCGATCGCGGCGCCGACCCGCACGCCCCGCCCCAAGAGCTCGTTCTCGAACCGGAGCAGGTGCCGCAACCGCTGCCCCTCGGAGCGGTTCTCGCGACGCCGCCGCTCGATGCAGTCGAGCAGGGCGCGGGCACCGGGGCGGGGATCGGCGCGGAGGGCGGCTTCGACGGCGGTTGGAATCGGGCGCGCGCGCTCCACGTAGCGCCGTCGAACTTCCGAGAGACGAAGCCGAGGCATGGTACCGCCGCCGAACGCCGTTCCCCCGAACCCTAGTCCTCCGAGCGCTTCGAGCCAGCCTCACCGACGCGCGCGGCGCTGCGAGAGCCCTGCGCCGACCCAGCCGACCGACTCGCGCAGCCTGCGGGAACACCGCGCGAGCTTCGAGGCCGACCGCGCCGAGCGTTGCGGGAGCACCGCGCGGCGCTGCAGCGCGATCCCGCGCCGCCCCTACTTGGATCCTGCTCGCCGCGTGCGGCGTGCGCGCAGCCCGAGCACGTGCAGCGGCTCGTTCGACGCGCTGAACTCGATCACGTCGCCGAGACGCACGGGGACGGACCGATGCGGACCGTCGAACCAGAGCATCGCGTCGTCCATGTTGCTGCGCACCACGACCCGCTCGCCGCGCGGGACGAGCAGCCGCAGGAAACGGTAGCGGCGGTCGAAAGGGGTGTAGGGCTCGCGCACGACGAGCTGCAAATCTTCGGCGGAGAGTGGCAGTACGCGCCCGCCTGCAGAACGCTGTGCGGCGGTCGAGCCCGCGGCCGGGCCGATCCAGATGCCGCTCGAGCGCTGCTCTTCGGCGCGGCCCCGAAACTCGATGACGTAGCGCGACGTCGCTGCCGGCGAGGAATGC
>QGUH01001054.1 GCA_003242355.1 Pseudomonadota bacterium | reverse complement strand
TCGCCCCTCCATGGGGCTGCACGATCACGTTCGCGGGCTTGACGTCACCGTGCAGGAGCCCCGCTCGGTGAAGCACGGTGAGCTGATCGGCCGCGCTGGTGAGGGCCACCAGCACGGAAGCCAGGCGCGTGCCTTCCTGGATGAGTTGATCGAGGCCGCGCCCTTCGACGAGCTCGCGCACCATGTACGGCCGCCGTGTGCGGGGCAGCCGCCCGAAGCGCAGCACGCGCGGCACGCCGAGCCCCTCGAGGCCGGAGAGCGCTGCGGCTTCGCGCACGAGCGCCGCCATCTCCCGTTCGCTCGCGTCGGGGGAGAGCACCTTGAGCGCCAACCGCGCACCCGTGATCGCATCCCGAACCGCCCAGACCTCGCCGCCCCCACCTTGTCCGAGTCGGGCGAGAGCTTCGTAGCGCGCAGGAAACTCGAGGCTGCTCACGATGCGCGGTGATCAGAGTCCGTAGTCGGCTCCAACACCGAAGAAGAACCCGCTCAGACCGAAACCGGCGTCGAACCGCGCCACGAAGTTGCGATGGGGCTTGTAGCGAACGCCGGTCTGCAGAGCGAGCCAGGGAAACACGACCGGCTTCGACCCCTTGGTCCAGGCGGGTTCTTCGTAGTTGTTGTAGTGGTCGTTGTCCTGCCCGCAGTAAAACGGGCTCGGGTTGAGCTGGTCGATGCAGGGCGCATACGAGCCGTCCGGCGTGCGGTACGCCTGATTGCGGTAAAGTGGCCCGAACACGAGCCCGAAGCCGGCGCCCATGCCGTAGTTGATCGCAAACTCGGGGGAGAGGACCTGGCTCCAGAGGAAGTCCGCGGTCAGATAGAGCACCTTCATCCGGCTCTCGACGAGCTCCCAGGCGTCTTCGGCGTCCGTCTTCGCCTTGAACGGAGTCGGGTCCATCGAGTACCCCGCGAGCCAGAGCGCAAAGTCGTATTCGAAGTTGTTTCTCCGAACGACGAACTCGGCACCTCCCGAGTGCACGCCGACCGTGGTGCCCCCATCGGCGAACATGCCCATGATGAACTGCGGCACCAGGATGAAGCGGTACCGCGCTCCTACGAAGAGGTACGTCTGCCCCTCGACCTCCACCGGGGAGCCACCGCGCTCGATGTCGGCGACGAGCGCCTCTTCGTCACTCCCGCCCCCTTCGGATTTCCTCGAGCCGGCCGTATCCTCGTCCGAGGCCTCTTCGGCCTCCGAGTCGGCCTGGGAACCCGATTCGGACACATCCTGCGACTCGCCCCCTTCGGTCTCGTCCTGAGACCACGCCGGGTGGGCGATCAACGATGCCCCGAGCACAGTCAGGCCCATCAGCGCAGAACGAGCAAGCATGGTTCCTCCAAGGCGAGGCGGTGCGATAAGGCCCTCCCGGCGGCATCCTGCGCCGGGCTCGCTGCGCCATCGTGGCACAACGGTGTGCCACGACGCAAAGGATTCCGTGCCGCTCCGCTTGGCTCACCAGGTGCATAGGAGTTAGGCTGGAAGAATGGCGGCCCTGCGGAAATCGCTCGTTCCGATCCTGCTGGCGTTCGCCGCTACGTGCGGTTGTGGCGCACAGTACGTGGCCCGTGGCGCAGAGCTCTACAGCTCGGGCGAGTACATCGAGGCCGCCGAGGTGTTCGAGCGCACCGAGTCCCGGTTGAGCGACAGCTCGGCTTCCGAGCGCGCTCGCTACGGCCTGTACCGCGGCGCCACCCTCCTCGCCCTCGGCGACGTCCGCCGGGCCGGCCGATGGCTCGGCTACTCCGAGGAGCTCGCCCGGGCCAAGCCGACCCTGCTTTCGGAGGAGGAGCGGGTGATGCTCCGCCGCGCCCTCGACGACCTGGCCCAACGCGCACGGCCCGACGACCCCGGGTCCGCGACCGCTTCCGCTCTGGCTGGTCGAACCCCCGCGCCCAAACGCCGCTGAGCCTTCGCCGGTGCGCAGCGAACCCATTGCGAGAACACCGTTCGCGTAGCGCCCGTGCGAAGTGGCGCCGAGCTCGCGTTGCAGAAGGAAGTGCTGCCCCCGCCGTTCTACGGCCAGGCGTGTGCCCCAAAAAGCGAGGCGGGGGGCGGGGGGGGGGGCCGCCCGCGCCGCCCCCCCACCCCCCGCCGTTTTCCGGCGAAACACCCCACACCTTGGGTGCGCCCCGGGGCAAGAGAGCACCACCAAACTTAGG
>QGUH01001053.1 GCA_003242355.1 Pseudomonadota bacterium | reverse complement strand
ATTTTATAAGAAACTTCTCATTGTTGCACGATTGTCGCGGTCCTCGCGCGTGCCCAGATTCTGGCAGCGATTCGCTCGCGGAGGATTCTCGATGAAACGAAGAAGTGTCTGGTACTGGATCAGCACGGGGCTGGTCGTGTTCGCGTTCGTTTTCGGGGGCATCGCCGATCTGGGTCGTGGCCCGGACATGGTGGCGGCGATGCAACACCTCGGTTACCCGGAATACTTGCTGGTCGTGCTCGGAGTGTGGAAGCTGCTCGGCGCCGCCGCGATCGTCGCGCCCGGGGTGCCGCGCCTCAAGGAATGGGCCTACGCCGGCATGATGTTCGATCTCACCGGCGCAGCGGTGTCGCACGCCGCGGTCGGTGACCCCGCCGCCAACGTGATCGTCCCGCTCGTGTTGCTCGGGCTCGTCGCCGCGTCGTGGGTGCTCCGCCCCGAGAGCCGCAGGCTCGCCACCGCAGCGGCGCCGAGCGAGTCCGTGCGTGGGCGGCGCGAAGCGCTCGCGACGTGACCGTGCTCTCGCACACGGCACCAGCACCGGGATACGGGTTTGGGGTGGCGATGCTTCGGGCTCTCCCGGACGAGACCTTCACGGAACTCGTGCTCTGGGTGTCGGAGCGTTCCCCGGGCGGCAATCGTGCCGCCCGGGTGCGCGGCGCTGCTGCACGCAGCGCCCTCGAGCGCGTTGGTTTCAAGAACGGAAGCGGTCGTTTCGGAACCGGCGTGACGGTCGACGCCGGAAGTCATTCGTCGCTCCAGCGGCGCTCTCCGAGCCAGATGCCGAGCGACACGGTGACGAAGTGGCTCACGGGTGAAGTGGTGACGGCACGGTAGTCGAGCGCCGTCGAGAACCACGGCGCGCTGAAAATCTCGAGGCCGCCGCCGAAGCTCGCCGTGGGCTCCGAGGCGGGCCAGACCCAAGCCGGGGCCAGCGTGACGTGCACGTGGGAGTGCCGATAGTCGAGGAAGGGCAACTTGCCGGCGATGGGCACCGCGACCAGCTCCGGCGCCGCGAGCAGGGCGCAACTGGGCGCGCACGCGTCGCCGAGCGCCGTCGTGCCCGTGCCCCACGCGGAGACGCCCACGCGATCCCAAAGGTAGTAGCGGACCTGTGCTCCCCAGAGGAGCGCGGGCTCGCTTCCCGCCGCGAGCCGCCCTCCTGGTGTGGCCGCGATCTCGAGGCGCTGCGCACGCCAGAGTCGGTGCGCCGGCGGCGCTGCACGGATGGGTCCCGCAATCTCGGTTGCGTGCGCGCTGGCGATCCCCCCCGCGTTCAGCGCGAGCCGAGCCGTCAACATCCAGCAAAGGAACGTGCGTCGCGCGCGCACGTTACGGCTCCAGCGCGATGGCATCCACGTCGGACCGCCCGATCAGCACGACCTCTGCCAGCGCCGCGCCGAGACGGCGCACCACGACCGGCCCTTTCGAAATCACGACGACGGAGCGCGTGCCCGAGTCCGAGCTCGCGACGCGGGGCGCCTCCTCGGCGCAGCCCGTGAACTGCGAGCGTGCCGGCTCCGAGACGGGGGCGCGGCACAACCGAGCAGGGCCGGATCGGCCCCAGACGACGTCCGCTGCGAGGACCTCGACGTGTCCCGGCGGAATGCGATCGAATTGCTCCACCACGGGTCGATCACGATAGGGGGCGGCGGGGCCGTCGAGCACGGGCGCTGCCGTCGCAGGTTGGATGGGACCGGTGTCATTTGCGATTGCGCCTTCGATACGGATGCGGTCCGGGCCGACGCGCGTGAAGCGATGACGACAGAGCGGTGGCCAGCCGTGAACGTTGCGGCCGTGCGCATCGTAGCCCCCGTGAAAGCGCCCGCGGCGCGGGTCCCAGGCGGGAGCCACGCGCAGGGCGTGGGCGAGCGGCGTTCGAAGATCGTAATAGTTGGTGTCGCGAGCGGCTACCGTCGAGCAGAGGACGTCGATTCGGCCGTCGCGATGGTGGACGACCCAAACTTCGCTTCCGTCCGCGACGCGAACCAATACGAGGTGCCCTCGCTCCGGGACCGTCACTTCTCCGAGCGCGCGCTGCGAGTCGCCTCCTATTGAAGGCTCCGCGTCTCCGATTGCACGCTGTGGACCGGCTTCCGCGGACGTCCCTGCGGCTCCGTGCTCAGCCTGCGAAGTGCCCAGCCCCACGGCAGACGGGGCGTTC
>QGUH01001052.1 GCA_003242355.1 Pseudomonadota bacterium | reverse complement strand
AAACGGAGTTAGGTCGGTGTCGTGGGCTCGGAGATTGTTATAAAGGCAATGTGGGGATGCCCTCGGTTGCCGTTCGCGGGCTCGGGGCCAAGACCCGCACCGCCGGCCCGGTCCTGATTCAGCGCGGCACGGACGACTTCGTCCCCAAACTGCTCGACGATCTGCGCGATCGCGAGCTCACCGCGGTCCTCTCGAGCCGCGCGACCCAACGCGACAGCGGCGGCACGCTGCAGCTCTTTCAGCCCGTGCACCGCGCCGTGCACATCGCGCTGTTCGAGGCGGTTTGCGACCGGCCGGGGCAGCCGCGGTTATCGCCGCGAGAGATCGCGAGCGCCGGGTTCGTGATTCGGCGGGTCGCGAGCGCTCGGGGCAGCGGTCCGTTCGGAGAAGCGTGGCTGTCGCAAGACGGCACGCCGCGCGGTTGGGTGAAGTTCGCGTCTCAGGCCTCGACCAAGCTCGATCCCGACCCCGAACGCCGCCGCCTCGCGAGCCAGGGACACCCCGAGATCGACGCGCGCCTGCGCCAGCTGCTCCGCAGCGGCGACGTCGCGGAAGCCGTCGTCACGCTGCACGTCGCGCCCCCCGACGTCTGCGCCGCGGCAGGCCGCACCATCCTGTTCGGTCTCGTCCCGACGGCGAGCGCCGAGATGGTCCCGCCCGCAGACGACGCCACGACACCGTACGAGCCGGACGAGATCGCGCGCGCGGTCCCGCAGTTCTTGCGCGCGGGCAAGCCGCCCTCCATCGATCGCATCGCCCTGCAGTCCTTCACGTTCGAGACGGCCGACGCGCTCGCGAACGAGGCGATCAAGCTCGGTGACCTGGAGCCGAAGAGCTCGGACAGCGCAGAGCGCGCGAAGGCGAAGCAGATGTACGGCTTCCTCGAGATGCTCAAGGCGCTCTCGATCCAGCTCGACGCCTTCGGCGACAGCGACGCCGCGAAGAAGCTGCGCAAGAAGCTCGCGCTCGTCGTGCTGGATTTCGGCGGCGGCGTGACGCGCAAAGCAGACGCGTTCCTGGCGGAAGCGGCGGAGGCGCTGGTGTTGTCGCCGGGCAGCGGCCTCTCCGTGAAGTTGCCGAAAACGTGGCCCGCGCTCGATCTCGGGACCGCGGGCGCCATCCGCGGGGCGCTGGGCGAGCTCTTGCAGTCTCGTTTCGCTTCCTTCGTGCCGCGCGCGACACGGTTCGACGATCCGGAGGCTCGGTATCGGATTCACGGGTTCATTCGCGTACGCCGCGACGACGGCTGCGCGCCCGAGCTGGTCTGGGCCGAGCCGAGCGCTCCCTATTCGATTCTGCCCTGGTACGAAAACGGCCTGGGGCCGCCCACGCTCGTGCGGTTGCCGCCCCTCGATCGCAACAACATCCGCAAGCTCAAGCCCAACGTCGCGTTCGTGGTTCCGAAGAACCTTTTTTGCTTGCTGAACCGGAACCCGGTCAAGGAGCTGATGGAGGGCAACGGCAAGGCGTGTACGCCGCAAATGTTGCAGGGCGGCATCGATTGGATCTGCGGATTCAACATTCCCATCATCACCATCTGCGCGTTCATCGTGCTCTTCATCTTTCTCACGCTGTTCAACATCATCTTTTGGTGGTTGCCGTTCATCCGCATCTGCTTCCCGCTGCCACGCGGGGCGAAGGAGCTTGCGCCGTGACGATCCGGGCGAACGTGACGAGGCCACTCAGCTGGCCGTTGCTCCCGGTGCCCGACCAGGATGGGCACCTCCATTTTCCCTCGCTCGAGGAGAGCGTCCGCCAGTCGATCCGGGTGATTTTGCTGACGCGCCCGGGAGAACAGCTCATGCGCCCGACCTTCGGCGCCGGGCTCGCGCGCTTCGTCCACTTGCCCAACACGCTCGAAACGCGACGGCGGCTGCGCGACGTGGTGCTCGAATCGCTCGAGCGCTGGGAGCCGCGCATCCTCGTCGAGGAGGTTCTGGTTCAGGAAGTGGCGGATCATCCAACGACGGTCCGCGTCGACATCTCATTCCGACTTCGCCGCACCGGGCAGCGCTCGCAGCTCGGTCTCTCCGTAGCGTTGGGGGGTTGAGCCGTGCCGATCCGTCCCCCCGCCCTCGACGATCGCCGCTTCCAGGACCTGTCCTTTATCCAAATCTCCGACCCCACGAAACCGAATAAAACACCGTATCCGACTTTTTCTTGA
>QGUH01001051.1 GCA_003242355.1 Pseudomonadota bacterium | reverse complement strand
TGACGAGACCGGGCCCCGTTCGAGCGTCGGCAACGCATACGAGCACCGTGAACGGGCGCTTCGCGGGCGGGGGCACGGGAGTGGGCCCGGGCAGCTGGCTCTCGATCTCACCGGCGGGATAGACGAGGCGCAGAATGGGCGAGGTGGCGAGCGTCGTCACCACGGCCATGACGACGAGCATCGCGAACAGCGACGGAGAGATCACCCCGAGATCGAGGCCGATGTTGAGCACGATGAGCTCCATCAGCCCGCGCGTGTTCATGAGGACGCCGAGAGCGCTCGACTCGCGCCACGTGAGCCCCGTGGCGCGCGCCGAAAGGGCGGTTCCTCCGAATTTCCCGAGGCACGCGACGGCGATGACGAGCGCGCACAGCGCCCACGCGTGCGGCGTGTCGAGCAGGTGGATTTGCGTGCGGAGCCCGCTGTACGCGAAGAACAGCGGAAGCAGGACGACGAGGACCAGCTCCTCGAGCTTGTCGGCGAGCGTCCGCGCGAAGCCCCCACCTTTCGGCAGGATGGCGCCGAACAGGAACGCGCCGAACAGCGCGTGGATACCGATGAGCTCCGTCACGAAGCTCGACGCGAAGAGCAGTAGCAGCACCCCCGCCACGGCGTTCTTCGTGAGCGCGTCCGGGCGAGAGACGCGGGCGCCCACGCGCGCGAGCAGGGGCCGGACGGCTCCGAACATCAGCGCGATGTACCCGAGCGTCAACGCGGTCGTGACCATCGCGGACCGAAGGCCCGTTGCGTGGCTCGCCGCCACGACGAACGCCAGGATGCACCACGCCAGCGCGTCGCCGACCGCGGCCGACGTGATCGCCATCGAGCCCACTTTGGTGCGCAGCAGGCGTTGCTCGCTCAAGATGCGCGCCAGGACGGGAAATGCCGTGATGCTCATCGCCGCGCCGAGAAACAACGCGAACGACGGGAACGGCACCGACGGATCGGAGAGCTCGTTCCGCAACGCGTAAGCGAGCACGCAGCCGAGCCCGAACGGAGCCAGGATGCTCGCGTGGGAGATCGTCACGGAGGCGTGCGCCTGGCGACGGAGCATTCCGAGATCGAGCTCGAGCCCCACGAGGAACATGAACAACACGAGGCCGAGCTGGCTCACGAGCGTGAGTGCCTCGAGCGAGCCTTGCGGAAACAGCGTCGCGGCTACTTCGGGAAAGAAAAAACCGAGGAACGAGGGCCCGAGAAGAATCCCTGCGACGATTTCCGCGATCACCATCGGTTGGGCAAACCGCTTGGCGATCAACCCGAGCACGCGGGCCGTGAGCACGATGACCGCCACCTGCGCGAGGAAGCGCGGAAACGGATCGTGAAGCGGCTCCGCGAACGACATGGAGAGAATGCGGAGAGCTTAGTCCGCCCGATTCGAGGCAGAGCGCGTCCGACCGGGGCCGAGGGGCGAAACCGGTTTCGTGTTCGAACGCGCAGCACCGGGCACGAATGCCACGGGATCCCGGCACGCTCGCCCCGGAAGCGTTCCGCGTGGCCCGATTGCGCCACGCGCGGATGCGAACGGGGCAAAATACCCGCCCGAGAAGGTCTACGCGTCGCTCTTTGCGACCTCGACCGCCGGACGGCGCAGCTTGATCGCGCGGACGCGGCGCGGCGTCGCATCGACGACTTCGAGCTCGATGCCGTCTTCGAGACGAACACGCGTGCCCGGCCGCGGCAGCGAGCCGTGTAGCGCGATGGCGAGGCCCGCCAGAGTCGACCAGCGCGGGCCGATGGGCAGCTCGAGGCCGAGCTCGCGATTGAGCTCGTGCACGCCGAGGCTCGCGTCCACGAGAATCGACCCATCGGGGAGCTCGCGAATGCGTTCCACGCGGGGCTCGTGCTCGCTGAAGATTTCGCCGACGAGCTCCTCCACCAGGTCTTCGATGGTGACGAGTCCCGCCACCGATCCCTGCTCGCGAACCACGATGGCGAGCCCGGCCCGACTCGTCTGCAACTGCTTCAACACGTCGATCGCGCGCACCGTTTCGGGCACGAAGTAGACCTCGCGCACGAGCTTCGCGATCGAACCGTGTTTCGAGGACATCGCATTCAGGAGATCGATGTGGGTGACGTAACCGAGGACGTTGTCGAGCTCACCCTGGTAAACCGGAAAGCGCCGATAGGGATTCGCGAGCAACAGGTCGCGAATCCGATCGAA
>QGUH01001050.1 GCA_003242355.1 Pseudomonadota bacterium | reverse complement strand
TTGTCAATGCCAGGGGGGCCCGGGGGGTGGGGGGGCGGCCGGCGGGGGGGGCGATGCGGACCCCGCCGCACTCCCGGGCGTGCCCGAGCCCGGGGGCCCGGTGGTCGGCACGGTCAACGAAGCCTTCGCGATCGAGTCGAACGCCGGCGACGTGTTTCAGCTCGGAACGGCGTCGTGGCGGATCCTGCGCGTGGGCTCGGGTGTGGTGCGCGTCGCCGACGCCCAGGGCGCGCCGCCCACGATCCCGTTCTGGCTCGGAGAGGGCCCTGGGCGGACACCCGAGCTTTCACTCGAGGTTGCGCGGGTGCGCGAGCTCGCGCTTTCGCCGGAAGGGCTCGCGCCGGCGACGCCGGCGGAGGCGGACGTCGCCCGCGCCATCACCGAGTACGTGCAGCGGGGCGCGCGCGTGCTCGGCACCGTCCCGACCCAGAAGCGCATCGTGCTCGAGCGTTTCTTCGACGAGAGCGGCGGGATGCAGCTCGTGATCCACGCGCCGTTCGGCAGCCGCATCAATCGCGCGTTCGGGCTCGCGCTCCGCAAGCGCTTCTGTCGTGGGTTCGGGTTCGAGCTGCAAGCGGCCGCCAACGAAGAAGCCATCGTGCTTTCGCTCGGGCTGCAGCACAGCTTTCCGCTCGACGAGGTGTTCGATTATCTCAAGCCGGCGACTGCGGAGCACCTACTCGTCCAGGCCTTGCTCGCGCAGCCCCTCTTCACGACGCGGTTTCGTTGGAACGTGACGCGGGCCCTGCTCGTCGAGCGGTATCGCGGTGGGCGACGCGTTCCGGCGCCGCTCGTGCGCATGCGCGCGGACGATCGGCTCGCCGCGAGCTTCCCCGCCGTCGTGGCGTGCGGAGAGACCCTGCCGCCCGGCGACATCGAGGTGCCGCTCGACGATCGCATCGTGCGCCAGACGATCGACGATTGCTTGCACGAAGCGCTGGACGTGGACGGATTCCTCGCGGTGGTGCGCGGGATTCACGACGGTAGCATCGAGCGCGTCGCCGTCGACACGCCGGAGCCGTCGAGCTTCGCGCTCGGCGTGCTCGCGGCGCAGCCCTATTCCTTCCTCGACGACGCGCCACTCGAGGAGCGGCGCACGCAGGCCGTCCTCACGCGCCGCACGCTCGACGTGCGCAGCGCGGACGAGCTCGGTGCGCTCGACCCCGAAGCGATTCGACGGGTGCGCGAGGAGGCCTGGCCCTCGCCAGCGAACGCCGAGGAGCTGCACGAGGCGTTGCTCTGGATGGGCTACGTGACGGTCGAGGAAGCGCGGCCGTGGGCCGGCTTCATCGAAGAGCTTCGCGCCAAAGGGCGCGTCGTGCTCGAAGGGGATCGCTGGTTCGCCGTGGAGGCGACCCGCGACCCGAAGGAAGTCCTGCGCGGGCGCCTCGAAGCGCTCGGGCCCATCTTCGACGACGAGCCGCTCCTCTACGAGCTCGAACGCGAGGGCTTCGTGCTCCGTGGGCGTTTCGAAGGGCGTTCGGGTTGGTGCAGCCGGCGCCTCTTGGCGCGTATTCACCGCTACACGGTCGAGCGCTTGCGGCGCGAGATCGAGCCGGTGAGCGCGGCGGACTTCTTGCGCTTCTTGCTCGTGCACCAGCACGTCGATCCCGAGCATCGCCTCGAAGGGCCGGCGGGCGTGGCCGAAGTCGTGCGGCAGCTCGCGGGTTACGAAATCCCGGCGGCCGCGTGGGAAGCGAGCGTGCTGCCCTTGCGGGTCAAGGGATACCGCCGTGAATGGCTCGATCAGCTCACTCTCTCGGGTGAAGTCGCCTGGGGCCGCTTGTGGGGCAGCGCAGCGAGCACCGTGCGGAGCACGCCGATTTGCCTCGTTCCGCGCGAGGTGCTCGGGGGCTGGACGGCGCTCGCGCGGGCGCCCAACGTCTCCGAGCTCGGCCCGACCGCGCGCGTGCTCCACCAGCTGCTCGAAACTCGCGGCGCACTTTTCGCGCAGGAGCTCGGGCGCGCTTCCGGGCTCGACACGGAAGCGCTGGAGCGGGGCCTCGCGGAGCTCGTCGCGCGCGGCTTCGTCACCTGCGATTCGTTCGCCGGGCTGCGTGCGCTCGTGTTCTCCGCGGCGCGGCGGAAGGCGGGCCGCGGCCCGAGCGCGGGTCGGTACAGCCGCCTCGCCTACGGGGGCGGCAACCCGTTTTGGTTCAAACCCG
>QGUH01001049.1 GCA_003242355.1 Pseudomonadota bacterium | reverse complement strand
GGTGGGCGGGAGGTAACCAGTCCCGCGACGTATCGGGACGTCAGGTCGTTTCGGAGCGACGTTTTCGGTACTGGCGGTATGCGGCCGTGAATTCGGGCCCGAAGATGTAGGCGAAGGCTTGCCGTTCGTCGGACAGGTCCTCGAAGCGCTGGCGGTACGTTTCCCAGAGCTCGCGGTAGCGACGGCCCAAGATTCCGAGGCCGCCGCTCGGTACTTGGCGTTCGATGTTGTCCGGCGAAAGCTCGTCGAGCAGCGCGCGCACGCCGCGCATCACTCCGTCGAGCAGGGCCATCTGGTGGAGCATCATGTCGGCGAAGATGCCCTCGATCGCTTGCGGCGCATCGAACGACGGATCGCGAAAGTCGAGCAGCGCCGCCGCCACGGCTTCCGGCGTGCGCGCCTGAGTGACGGCCTCGTAAGCGCGCGAGCGGTACATGCTCCGGCGCATCGCCGCCTGCTGCAAGTCGAGCGACGAAACGAACTGCGAGTAACCGTCACGCATCGGGATGAACGAGCGGCAAAACACGTCCATCGCGTCGTGGAGCTTGGTGATGAGGCGCGCGACATCGCCCGTCGTCTCCAGCGTGTGTCCGGGAACGAGCGAAGCCGCGAGCTCGCGCAACCCCTGGAGCGCCAGGGACTCGAGCCCCAAATGCTGGAAATGCTGCGTGCTGCTCGAGCGCCGCGGCGGCTCGTACGGAACACCGCCGACGGGCGGCTCGACACCGGCGTAGCCCTCGACGGGCGGCGGCCCTCCGGCTGGATATCCCTGAGGCGCCGGCGGCGCTCCGGGAGCATTGGGAAGTGGCGGCAGCGGTGCTGGCGCTCCACCGGGAACCGCACCCGGATACGGTCCTCCCGGTGCATCGAGCGGCGGCAACGGCAAGGCGCCTCCGCCGGGCGACAAAGGCATGGGGCCGCTTCCGCCGGGCGGCCCGGGCAAGGGCGGCAACCCTTCGCCTTGTTCCAGCAGCATGGCGGGGTTGCCGAGCACGCTCCCGCTGCCGGGCGCGGCACGCAGCGCAACGCTCGCCGGCGATTCGTCGAACGAGAGCTGTACGCGCATCTCCGGCCCGAGGAAGAACTGAAAGCCCGAAGCGGACAGATCCGTGGGCGTGTCGGGATTGATGCGCTTGAGACCGCTCTGTCCGGGAACCACCGGAACGTAGACGCCGTTTTTGCTGTTCAGATCGCGAACGCAAATCGCGCCGTCCACGTTCTCGATGCGCGCATGGAAGCTCGAAACGAGCGGATGCGGCACGTGGAAGTCGTTGAGCGGATTGCGCCCGATGCGGATCGGAAGCCCCGCGAAGCGATGCCGCTTGGCCTCCACCTGCATGTTGTCCAGGGTGTACGCATGCAGGACGAAGGCTCGTGCCACGGGAGGCGATATTAACAGACCCGATTCGGAAGGAAGTGGGGAGCCGGTGCGTTCGCGCCGAATCCCATCATCCCACCGCTTCGAGCAGATCCGTCACCCTTGCCCCACCCTGGGCGAGCACGGCGGCAACTCGCTCGTCGAGCGGCGGGATGGCGGCCACCGCCGCTTCGGCGGGAGGCGCCGTCAAGTCGCAGATCTCGTCGCGCGCGCCCGTCGGCAAGAAAAGCTCGGAAAGCGTGCTCGGCGGCGGCATCCCCGGCTGCAGCATGAGCGCACCCGATTCGCCGTCGTGCGACCAGAAAAAGCTCGGGACGCTCTTCTGCCAGCGAAGCAGCCGGCCGGAGAGATCGAGCCAAAAGCAGAGCGCCGCACCCCCGGCCGCGCCGAGCGGGAGGCGCAAGGACAGCGGCGAATCACTGCGCTCCTTGGCGCAGAGCGGTCGCAATGCCTCCGCGAGAAACTGGAGCGTGCGCGCGGCCGCCGCGCCGTCGGAGAGCCCGGTGAGCTCCCAAAGCTCCTCGAGAGGGAGCGTGTGTGTCCACTCCTCGTACGAGGCGCTCACCTCCTCCGGATCGGGCGGCGCTTCCACGGGGATGCCTGCGAGCGCGTCCCGCGCATCGAGCTCGGGGCGCATGCCGAGCTCGACGATGAGCCGGCCGGCCGTGTCCCAGAAAGGCTCGAGCAACAGCGGCAGGAGCGCTGGTGTCGGCGGGCGTCGCTCGTCGAGGGTGAGCGGTGCGGCGACGACGAGCGGGAACTTTCGCCCGGCCCGATCCGCGCTCGGCC